>DWZN01000250.1 GCA_019117545.1 Candidatus Brevibacterium intestinavium | reverse complement strand
TGGGGAAGTGGACAGGCCATGAACCGCCAGTACGCCAAGGGGCTCGTCTTCCTCACCCTCATGGTGGCTACGGTCGCGACAGAGCTGGTGACTGGCTACTACGGCAATCTGACCAGCTACAGCTTCAGGAGGAACGGCGGATTCTTCCTCCGAGGGCTGTGGGGCCTGATCACACTGGGCACTGAGCCGCGGTCGACAGGTCTGACAGGCCTCACCGACGGCGACCACTCGATCGTCCTGATGGTCAACGGTTTGATCGCCCTGCTCACCCTGCTCGTGATCGCCGCACTCTATGCCTGGAACGTCATCGATGCGGTGCGTACGCGGCGCATCCTCATTCGAACGGGGACCGCACCCACCTCGCGCGAGTACTTCACGACTCTGTGGCAGTCGTCGTACGCATACATCGTGCTCTCGCCGCTTCTGGCGCTGCTGCTGTTCGTGAGCGCTCTGCCGATCATCTTCGGCATCCTCATCGCCTTCACGAATTACAACCGCGACAACCTGCCTCCGCTGTCCCTCGTCGACTGGGTCGGCCTGTCGAACTTCACGGCCATCTTCTCCATCAAAGCCTGGTCGGGCACCTTTCTCGGCGTGCTCACGTGGACCGTCGTCTGGGCGATCGTCGCGACCGTGACGACATATCTCTTCGGATTCATCCAGGCGGTCATCCTCAACAGCTCGCGTGTCCGGTACCCACGGTTCTGGAGGAGCATCTACATCCTGCCGTGGGCCGTGCCGGCGATGATCTCCGCACTCGTCTTCCGATCGATGTTCAACGGACAGTTCGGACCGATCAACCAGATCCTGCTCGACTGGGGCCTGATCGACCAGCGCATCTATTGGTTCACGGACCCCAGCAACGCCTTGCTCGCTCGGGTCATGGCGCTGCTCGTGAACCTCTGGCTCGGCTTCCCGTACTTCATGGCGCTCATCGGCGGCGCACTGACCAACATCGACAAGAACTACTACGAGGCAGCAGTGCTCGACGGCGCATCGTCGTCGCAGATCCTGCGCCGGATCACCTTCCCGATCATCTATCGGGCGACCGCCCCGCTGGCCGTGCTCGCGTTCGTCGCGAACTTCAACAACTTCGGAGTCATCTACTTCCTCACCGAGGGTGGACCCGCAAATTCGAACTACCAATTCGCGGGAAGCACGGACCTCCTCATCACCTGGTTGTTCACACTGACCGTCGACAACCGCCTGTACAACATCGGTGCGGTCATGTCGATCGTCATCTTCGTCCTGGTAGGCACCTTCTCCCTGTGGAATCTCAAGAGATCGAGGGCATTCGATGAGCTCTGACATCATCGGCACCACCCGCCCATCCGGTGCCGGTCGCACCGCACGCGCCGGCGGTTCTGCGCGCAGCACCGGTACCGCCGTGCTCTGGGACAGGGCGAAGACGATCCTCATCCACATCGAGCTCGCCGTGCTCGCGGTCGTCGTCATCTACCCGCTGGTGTGGGTCGTCGGGGCGTCCTTCGGAGCGACCGGTGGGCTCGCCCAAGCCTCCGCAATCCCCTCGGACCCCTCACTGGGGAACTACGTCCGACTCCTCACCGCAACCGATTTTCCACGGTGGTATCTGAATTCGCTCATCGTCGCGACGAGCAACATGGTCCTCAGCGTCGTCATATCGGCGCTCAGCGCCTACATCTTCTCCCGGCTGCGCTTTCGCGGTCGAACGTTCGCACTGACGTCGATGCTGATACTGCAGATCTTCCCTGCATTCCTCAGCGCCATCGCCGTCTACATGCTGTTCCTGAACTTCGGCCTGCTCGACAGCCTCACGGGGCTGATCGTCGCGAGCCTTGCCGCACAGCTTCCCTATAACACGTGGCTGCTCAAAGGGTACGTCGACGGCATCTCCACGAGCTTCGACGAAGCGGCACTCATCGACGGCGCCTCGCGGACACGGATCTTCACCCGCATCATCCTCCCTCTCATGAAACCGATGCTGACCTTCGTCGCGATCACCCAGTTCGCCGTGCCCTGGATGGACTTCATCCTCCCGAAACTGCTGATCAGCAGCCCTCAGCACAAGACCATCGCCATCGGCCTGTTCGAGATGATCGCCGACGAGACCCGCAACGAGTTCACCACCTTCGCCGCCGGGGCCGTCCTGGTCGCGGTGCCCATCACCATCTTGTACGTCGTGCTTCAGAAGCACCTGATCAGCGGCCTCACGGCCGGAGGGGAGAAGGGATGACCCTTCAGATCCGCGGCGCGGACGCGTCGATGACCGAAGAGCTCGAGGAGCTCGGCGCCGTGTTCTCCCACCGAGACCGGACTTCCGACGATCCATTCGCGATCATGGCAGCCGAAGGAGCGACACTCTCGCGCCTTCGCCTGTGGGTCGACCCCTACGACGAGGACGGTGCCCCGTATCTCGGCGGCACGAACGATCTCGAGCGGACCATCCGGCTTGCCCGCCGTTCCCGGGAGGCCGGGCTCGATGTCATGCTCGACATCCACTACAGCGACTTCTGGACCGACCCGAAGAAGCAGCGTCTCCCCCGCGCCTGGTCAGAGCTGGACGAGAGCGATCTCGCCGGCGCCGTCGAGGACTACACGCTCATGGTCATGCGCCGCTTCGCCGACGAGGGGATCGAGGTCGCCTACGTCCAGGTCGGCAACGAGATCACCAACGGGATGCTCTGGCCCGTCGGCCGCACGCCCCGCTACCTCTTCGAGGAGAGGCGATTCGAGGACGTGGACCCGGACGAGCGCAGACGACAGTTCGACACCCTCTCCTGCCTTCTCGCAGCAGGAGCACGGGCGGTCCGTGCCGAGTCACCGGATACCCGCATCATCCTCCACCTCGACTTCGGCGGGGCGGCAGACCTCTACCGCGGCTGGTTCGATGAGATCACCGCACGCGGAGTCGACTTCGACGTGATCGGCCTGTCCTACTACCCGATCTGGCACGGAACCCTCGACGATCTCGGGCGGAACCTCGCCTCCCTGGTCGAACGCTTCGAGAAAGACCTGTGCGTCGTCGAGACCGCCTATGCGCATCGACCCGATACTGCCGACGGCGCCTTTGCGATCTTCGACGCGGAGTCCGCCGTGAACCTGGGGTACCCCGCAACTGTCGATGGACAACGGCACTTCCTCGAGGACCTGAGCACAACGCTCGCACGAGTGCCTGACCATCGCGGACTCGGCTTCGTGTATTGGGAACCGGCGTGGATCCCGATCGAGGGCACCAGCTGGGCGAGCCGCGCAGGCATGGAGTACGGCGACGACGTGGCAGAGCCCGGGAACAACTGGTCGAACCAGGCGCTGTTCGACGAGGACGGCCGAGCACTCGACTCGTGGGCGGCGTTCCGCCATGAGACGCCCGCGGCACGGGGCCGCGGCGGCCCGCAGCGAGAGCTGCGGCAGGAAGGAGATGAACGATGACGTTCTCGAACGATGCGATACGGCAACCCACACGGCGCACAGTCGTCCTCGGGACTGCAGGGCTTGTCGCTGCGGGCTTCGGACTCGGTGCCATCGGTCCGGCCGAGCAGGCCCGTGCGGCCGGCGGCGAGCTCATCATGGGAGGCGATCTCGGCATGCTCGCCGAGGTCGAAGAACGCGGCGGGGTCTTCTCCGACGGCGGGATCGTCACGGATCCCGTCGCGCTCATGGCAGCCTCAGGAATGAACCTTGCACGCCTTCGACTCTGGGTCGACCCGTACACAGCGGCGGGTGAGCCGTACGGCGGCGGGACCAACGACCTGTTCGCGACGATCGCGATGGCTCGACGGGCGAAAGCTCACGGAATGCGGATTCTGCTCGACATCCACCTGAGCGACTGGTGGGCGGACCCGGGAACGCAGACCAAGCCGAAGGCCTGGCGATCCCTGTCCTACACCGATCTCGTCGATACCGTCCACGACTACACCGAAGACGTGATCGGGCAGATGCGATCGGCCGGCGTGCTCCCCGACATGGTGCAGATGGGGAACGAGACGACCGCCGGCATCCTGTGGGACGACGGGAAGGTCGGCGCCGGCAATCCGGACTTCTCCCAGCTCGCCGAGCTGCTCCGATCCGGGATCGACGGGGTCCGCGGTGCGCTCGGGCCCGGCGAGAGTGTCGAGATCATCCTCCACCTCGACCATGGAGGGGACAACGCGCTATACCGATGGTGGTTCGACGGCATCGTGGCCGAGAACGTGGATTTCGATGTCATCGGGCTCTCCTACTACCCGTTTTGGCACGGGACCATGGGCGAACTCGCCGACAACCTCAATGACATCAGCGAGCGATACGACAAGGACGTCCTCGTCGTCGAAACCGCCTACGCCTGGACCCTCGAGGACGGGGACGGTCTCGGGAACTCGTTCTACACCGCCGAGGAGGAGGATGGCGGATACCCGGCCACCGTCGCAGGGCAGACCGCATTCCTCCGGGACCTGCGCGATATCGTGCTCGCAGTCCCCGACGGCCGCGGCCGAGGTCTCGTCTGGTGGGAGCCCACCTGGCTCCCCGTCGACGGCGCCCATTGGGGGTCGGAGGCCGGGAAGGCCGACAACGATGACCCCGGCACGCTGTCGAACCCCTGGGACAACCAGACGCTGTTCGACTGGGACGGCGAGGCGCTCAGCACGCTCTCGGTATTCGGCGAGCTTCCGCGAGAAAATCACGTGGTCAACGGCGGATTCGAGGCTGACGGATACACCAACAGCCCGAGCGGCTGGGGCGTCTGGGCCGAGGACCCGAACGACCTGGACGCCATCTTCACCCAAGATCCCGCTGTCGTCGGCTCATACAAACTCACACACTGGAAGGCTACGGCCCACACGGTGTCGACGTTCCAGATCGTCGAGGGGCTATCTCACGGCACTCACCAGGTGTCGGCGTGGGTGCTGAACAGCGGAGGGCAGGAGGCCGCGTACATGTACGTCAAGGGACATGGTGCGCCCGAGGCCCGAGCCGACCTTCCCGTGTCCTCGAGCTCGTGGATCCGCGTCGCGCTCGAGGTGAGCGTGACGACTGGGCAGCTGGAGCTCGGCTTCTACTCGGAGGCCGCAGCGGATCAGTGGATCAACGTCGACGACGTCCGTGTCGTCGAAACCTACTGAGAGCCGGCAAGGCCTTGGTCGGGTACGGGCGCCAGCGCGACATGTATGCCATATACGGCGTAGTGGTCGCTGTGACGCCCGTACCCGACCACACGAGCCCGGCCCGCCGCACGGGCGAGGCCGATGGGCCCGGCCACCGGGCCGGAGAGGCTGGCGGGCGCGGCTGCACCCGCCGCACCCGCCGCACCCGTCGAGCCGGCCCGGCTCAGCCCTTGACGGAGCCCTCGGTGAGGCCGCCGCGCCAGAAGCGCTGCAGCA
>DWZN01000039.1 GCA_019117545.1 Candidatus Brevibacterium intestinavium | reverse complement strand
GGTGGGCGTCCTCATCAAGGCCGGCGGCGAGGGCGAGCCGGCCTCGGCGAAGGATCTGAAGATCGGCATGACCGGGCTCAAGGGCGACGCCGAGTTCGAGAACATCCGCATCGGTGTCGACGCCTCCGACGTCAACACCAAGTCCAAGGGCTCCAAGGGCGACTTCGCCCAGGACTCGGACACGATCTCGATCAAGGACCTCGAGCAGGATTCGTGGAGCACGACCGCTTCGGTCTTCACTCTCAAGGACATGTCGCTGAAGCTCACTGACGGATCCGAGACGTGCTTCTGATGAGGGAGACAGCAGCCGACATGCATACGACCGGCGAACGCGGTCCCGAGCAGGAGGCCACTGCGGAGCGGACGAGCCTGCTGGCGCTGTCACGGCGGAGCCGTCGTGCCAGTGAGCAGCGGAAGCACCGCGAGTCCGATGCCGAGACGGCCGAGTTCGATGCCATGGCAGCCGAGGAAGACGAGACCGCCGAGTTCGACTCGACGGCGTCCGATACCGCAGCGTCCGATGCCGCGGCTGCGCCCGCCGACTCCGCGGCGGTCGACTCCACGGCCACTGAGGCGGCCGACCGCGGCGGCAAGCGCCGTCGCTTCAAGCACTGGCGGCGGCAGCGTCCCTTCATCGGCGGGGTGCTGATGGCTCTCGGTGGGATCGAGCTCTTCTTCTCCGGCCAGCTGGACATGGGCAATCTGCAGATCCAGTTCGGCATCGAAGGGCTGCAGGCCACGATCATTCCGATCGCGCTCCTCGCGCTCGGGATCTCTGTGATCTTCAGGCCGACGCACCACATCTTCTACGGGATCATCGCGCTCGTCCTCGCGGTCTATTCGCTCATCGGGGTCAACCTCGGCGGGTTCCTCCTCGGCATGCTGCTGTCCACCATCGGGGCGATCCTCGTGGTCGCCTGGATGGGGCCGCGCGATCCAGCCTCCGATGCCTCTCACGCTCGGGCACCGGCTGCCGAGCGGAGAGGAGAGTCGAAACCGGCAGGCGAAGAGGACTCTGCATGAGGGCGCCCAGCCGCCGCACGGCATCACTCCTGGCGGCAGCTGCCCTCATCGTTCCTTCGACCCTGGGGGCAACAACGGTGACGGCCGCCCACTCGTCTCCGCTGTGCTCGCTGACCGGTTGCGACGAATCGGATGGTCCCGCGACCGGCAGCGGGCCGGCAGCGACGGTGTCGCCGGACGTGCCCACGAAGCCGACGGAGGAGCCTTCGCCGTCACCCACGGACGAACCGTCACCGACGGATGAGCCGTCAGAGGAGCCGAGCGATGAGCCGACGGAGGAGCCGACGGATCCGGAGTCGCCGGAGCCCACCTCCCCCGGCGGGCTGGACACCGACGAACCCAGTGATGAGCCGCCCGAGGAGACCAACGGCGAATTCCCGGAGGACGCACAGCGTGATGAGAACGCGCCGATCTTCACGGAGCATCCGGCGGCCATGGGCTCGGAGTCGCTGTCGTTCGAGGGTCTGAGCGGCATCTCGTTCGTCTCCGTTCCCACGGCTGACGGCGGATCGGTCGTCACGCTGAAGATCCAGGCCGACGAGATCAAGATCTCCGGGTTCTCGCTGACCGTGCGTCCGCCCGATGAGGACCACGGGCTGGTGACCGAGGCCGACACGATGACCCTGAAGGGCGATGTCACGGTCTACATCGGTTCGATCACCGCCACGACGAAGGACGGGGACTCGCTGACCCTGGGTCCGGAGACGCCGCCACCGATGGACGACGTCGAACCGGGGCTGCTCCGGGTCACGATGGGCCTGGTCGGCACCACCGCCGATTCGATCAACTACACGAATACGGATCAGAAGCTCAAGGAGGCCTGAAAAGCTCTGAGTACGGAGGCCGCGGGTGAGAACCCGCGGCCTTCTCTCGTCTTCGCTCCCTCGTCACCAGATGCGCAGCAACCGGCCGGGAGAGCGACCCCCCTGCCCTCGTTCAAGGCTCAGCGCACCGTTCGAATCGCGCACCGTTCGATGAATGCGCTGGGCCCTGAACGAGCTCGGAAGCGACCGCTCACACGGCAGTCGCCTCGGTGTGCGGGCCTCCCGCAGCCGACCCGGTCGCACTCCCATCGGTCACGACCCGCTTCCGCAGGGCGAGGAAGAACAGGACGAGACTGACCGACAGCGCGATGTGGCCGAGTCCCGCGATGCCGGCGATCATGGCGTTGGACTCCTGGCCGAGCACGGTCAGCGAACCGTGCCAGACCATCATCCCGACGGTGAGGACGAGACCGGCGTTGTAGGTGATGAAGAACCACGAGAAGAGCTTCGTTCCGGACAGTCCGAACACCTTGTCCAGGGCCAGGACGAGGAGCAGGACGATGAAGCCGAGAGTCAGCAGGTGGGTGTGGACGACCGCGAGCTGCGTGAACTGCCCTTCGGGGAAGTCGTTGGCCTTGGTGAACTCCCGATAGAACAGTCCCGCGAGGACACCGATGATCATGTAGGCGAATGCCGCGTTGAATATCTTCTTCATGGTTCAAGCTCATCACCCGCGGCGAGCGCTTTCCTGACCCACAGGATTGAAGTCCGGACCCAACTTTCGATTGATGTTCGTCCTCACACCTCGACAGGCCCCGTTTCCGCGGGCCGGAGGGGCTCGACGGAGTTAGCCTGAAGCCATGGCAATGGAGAAGCTGTTCTCACGGATCGACCGCCTCGCCGGAGGCAGCAAGGCCGGAATCCTCGTCCCCTCGGCCGGGCTGGAGCTGCCGAAGACGAAACGGGCCTTCGCTTGGATCAGCTGGCTGCTCGTGTTCGAACTCGCGCTCGGTCTCGGTGCCGTCGTCTACGCGATCGTCATCGCCCGAGCCGGCGAGCCCGTGCCCTTCGCCGTGTGGATGCGCACGGTCGTCGTCCTCGGCATGACCGCAACCCTGTTCTACTTCTTCTGGCGCGCGACCAAGGGCTTCTACTGGGGCTACCAGCGCCTGCGCCTGTTCACCCAGATCTTCCCCGTCATCACCCTCGTCATGGCAGCGATCCCCGGCCTCTATCCGGTGTGGATGATCACCGAGCAGATCGTCTTCAGCCTCGTGATGATCGGCGTCGGCGACTTCCTCACCGGCGATCACATGCGCGAGGTGTTCCGGAGGCCGGAGTGACGGCCCCGTCCCTCATCCGACGTTCTCCCTCACCCGTCGCCGAGGCGGCCTCACCCAGCGACGAGGCGGCGCGCCTCCTGCTGATGGGCGGCGATGAGGGCCTCCTTGTCGAGTTCGGATCCGTCCGCGCCGAGAGCGCGGCCGTCGATGACCCTCCACCGGCCGGCGACCATCACCCGATCGGCCTTCTCCGCGCCGCAGAGGACGAGGGCGGGAATCGGATCGTGCGAGCCGGAGAAGGACAGCCCGTCGAGGCGGAACATCGCCAGGTCGGCCTGCCTGCCGACCTCGATGGCTCCGATGTCGTCTCGGCCCAGAGCCGCCGCCGAACCCGTGGTCGCCCAGTCGAGGACCCGATCGCAGGTGACGATGTCCGCCCCGTAGCGCAGGCGTTGGAGGTAGAGGGCCTGTCTGACCTCGCGGATGAGGTTCGAGGCATCGTTCGACGCCGAACCGTCGACGCCGAGGCCGATGGTCACGCCCGCATCCTCGAGTTCGACGGCGCGGGCGATGCCCGAGGCCAAGCGCATGTTCGACGTCGGGCAGTGGGCCACTGCGGCACCGGCGGCGCCGAGGCGGTGGATCTCGTCCTCGTCGAAGTGGACCCCGTGGGCCAGCCAGGCCCGGTCGCCCAGCCAACCGACGGACTCGAGGTAGTCCACCGTGCGCAGTCCGAACCGCTGCCGGCAGAAGTCCTCCTCATCGATGGTCTCGGCCAAGTGGGTGTGCAGGCGGACGTCGAGCTCAGCGGCCAGGTCCGCGCTCTCGCGCATGAGTTCGGTGGTCACCGAGAACGGGGAGCAGGGGGCGAAGGCGATCTGGACCTGGGCTCCGGCACCGCGCTCATGGTAGGCCTCGACGAGCCGTCGGGAGTCGGCGAGGATCACCTCGGCGTCCTGCACGGTCTGCTGGGGCGGCAGGCCTCCGTCCTTCTCCCCCAGCGACATCGATCCGCGGGTGAGCATCGCCCGCATGCCCAGTGCGCGGACGACGTCGACCTGGATATCGATGGCCTCGTCCAAACCGGTCGGGAACAGGTAGTGGTGGTCGGCGGCCGTCGTGCACCCGGATTCGAGCAGCTCGGCCATCGCGACCGTCGTGGCGAGCTCGAGTGCGCGCGGAGTCAGTCGGGCCCACACCGGATAGAGAGTCCGCAGCCAGCCGAACAGCGGCAGGTCCGCCACGGGCGCCCAGGCGCGGGTGAGGGTTTGGTAGAAGTGATGATGGGTGTTGATCAGCCCCGGTGTGATCACGTGCGCGGAGGCATCGACGACCTCGGCGACGGATCCCGCTCCCCCCGCAGGTTCGCCGCCGGCAGGGACGAGTTCGACGATGGTCCCGGTATCCCGGTCGATGACGATTCCGCGCTCCGCCCGGTCCTGTTTCGCACCGGCGCCGAGGTGGACGGCGAGCGGATCGCGCAGCCACAGCCTCCGCGCGCTTGGCTGGAATCGATGTGAGCGCTGTTCCTGGGGCATCTGGTCGCCTCCCTGATCTCGAATCACGGTTGTCAGTGGCGACAGCGCTGGTGCCGACGCCACCAGCTCAGGTTTTTCGGCGTCTGCTGCTCCGCCGTCCGGTGACGCGTCGATCCGACTGTGCGGACCGTTCACGCCGGCTGTAAGATGGTCGGCGATCATTGAACTGAATGACCGCTCGGTAAGGGGCCGATGCGAGCGCACCGATGGATATGGACTCTATCACGTGGCTCAAGTCACGAAAACTTCTTGCGAGCCAAATGGTATTCCTTTAAGATTTTACGATAAGGAAATCATATTTCGCATATTGGAAGCCTTAAACCGATTCCTCGGTCGCCTCGACTCCCGCTCACCGGAGAGCTTGTGCAACAATGCCGGCAAGAGCAGAGCAGTCATCGCTCGGGGACGAACTCAATGGAGAGATAGATGTCGGTATCCGAACACTCACCGAAGAATGACCGGGCCTCGGAACGCGGCAGAAAGCCGCAGAGACCCGAGGACGAGCGACTGCCGCTCGGCAGCTCGTTCGCCTATGGTCTGCAGCATGTGCTGACCATGTACGGCGGCATCATCGCCGTACCCCTCATCATCGGCAAGGCCGCCGGACTCGATGACGGCGGCATCAGTGTGCTCATCGCCTCCTGTCTGTTCATGGGCGGGCTGGCGACCATCCTGCAGACGGTGGGCGTGCCCTTCTTCGGTTCGCAGCTGCCGCTGGTCCAGGGGGTGTCCTTCGCCGGTGTGGCGACGATGACGTCGATCCTCGCCGGCGGTGACGGTCTGCCCGAGGTCTTCGGCGCAGTCCTCGTCGCCTCGACGATCGGACTGATCGTCGCCCCTGCCTTCGCGCTCATCGTGAAGTTCTTCCCGCCGGTGGTCACCGGCACCGTCATCACCACGATCGGCCTGTCGCTCATGCCGGTGGCAGCAGGCTGGGCGATGGGCGGTGACGAGTCGGCCGCAGACTACGGCAGCATCCGCAACATCCTCATCACCGTGGCGACTCTGGCCGTCGTCCTCATCCTCAGCCGCATCCCGGTCGCCATGGTCTCGCGCCTGTCGATCCTGCTGGCCATCGTGATCGGCACCATCGGCTGCCTCATCTTCGGCTGGGCCGATTTCTCGCATGTGCTCGACCGCGGCATCTTCGCATTCCCCGAACCGTTTGCGTTTGGTATGCCAACATTCTCGGCCGCGGCGATCATCTCGATGTTCATCGTCGTCATCGTCACATTCGCCGAGACCACCGCGGACATCATCGCCGTCGGCGAGATCGCCCGCACGAAGGTCGACTCGAAGCGCATCGCCTCGGGCCTGCGTGCGGATATGCTCTCCTCCGCCGTGTCGCCGATCTTCAACTCCTTCACCCAGTCGGCGTTCGCTCAGAACGTCGGCCTGGTGGCGATCACCGGTGTGAAGTCGCGCTTCGTCGTCACCGCCGGCGGTGTGATCCTCGTCGTCCTCGGTCTGCTGCCGGTCATGGGCGGAGTCGTAGCCGCCATTCCCATGCCGGTGCTCGGCGGTGCGGGCATCGTGCTCTTCGGCACGGTCGCCGCATCCGGCATCCGCACCCTGTCGAAGGTCGAGTACGAGGGCAACCTCAACATGATCATCGTCGCGGTCTCGCTGGCCTTCGGTATCATCCCGGTCGTCCAGCCCGACTTCTACGAGTCCTTCCCCTCGTGGGTCGGCATCATCCTCCACTCCGGGATCTCCTCGGCCACGATCATGGCCGTGCTGCTCAATCTCCTCTTCAACCACATCGGTGCGCGGACGAAGGATCGGTCGGATCGCTCGGTCTTCGTCGCGGGCACCGGCCGAGTCATCCGCAAGGAGGAGCTGCAGCGCCTCATCGACCATGAGGCCATCCTCACCGAGGGTGACACGGTCAAGGACGGCAAGATCATCGACTGCAACGGGGAGGAGATTCCCGTCGTCACCGAGGAACAGCACGAAAAGGTCGTCGAGGCGGCCAAGAAGGGCGAGGTCAAGAGCCAGGCGGACATTCGCCGAATGATCGAAGAGGACACCGAGGCCTAGACGCCGACCGGACCGCAGCGGCGCTGGGTCGGCTGTCCGGATGAGGGCTCAGAACGGCGGAGGCTCGTCGGGGTCCCAGCAGACATCCCAGATCGACTCCTGCACCCGCCTCGACCGCCGAGACCGACGGGTCTCCTGATCTTCACTGCCGGTGGCCTCCACGCAGGACTCCGAGGTGAAGCGCAGGACGGATCCGTCGGTCTCGGCGGTTTCTGCTGTCTCGGCGGTTTCGACGGCGGCGGCCGACCCTGCGAGGTCGGTCGGATCCTGACTCCGGGCACAGCTGTCCACCTGCCGTGCGTGGTCGGCGTTGATCGGATTGTCCGGCGGGTGGCTCTCGACCACGACATCGTGGTCGAAGGGGATGATGTGGTCGATCTCCGAGGTCTCGGCCCGACGGGTGCAGCCCGGCGTGGAGCATGACTGCCATTTCCCGATCAGGGGTGCGCGCACGTCAGCGGGGATGTAGTAGCTCTTCGAGCGCGCGTCGATCGGGGTGCCCGTCGCCGGGTCGGTGAGCATCCGGTACCAGGTCGAGCACCCTCCGGCGAGGGCTTCGGCTGCGGCCTTACTCCGCGAGCAGTCCCGGCAGCCGGTCCATCGTGGCGAAGGTCTCGGCGGCGCCGGCCGCCAGCAGCGTTTCGGGACTCTGGTGCACGGGAGAGTCCGGGCAGAAGCCGAGCACATGGGACCGTGCGGCGGCACCGGCGATCACTCCGGTCGGCGAATCCTCGATCACGGCCGCCTCGGCGGGGTCGGCGCCCAGGAATTCGGCTGCGGAGAGATAGACGTCGGGGGCCGGCTTCGAGTTCGGCTGCTCCATCCCGGAGAAGATGCGGTCGCCGAAGACGTCGAAGAGTCCGATCTTCTTCAGCTGGAGCTCGATCTTCGGACGGTCCGCGCCCGAGGCGCAGGCGATCCGACCGGGGTAGAGCTCGGCGACCCGGCGCACCGCGCCCACGACGCCCGGAATCGCCTGCAGACTGAGTTCGAGTTCGGCATTGCGACGGCGTCGGAATGCGTTCATCCACTCCTCGTCGATGCGGAACCCGGTGTGCTCTTCGATGACATCGGCTTCGTCACGGAGCATTTTGCCGACGAAGCGCGCGACGCACTCCTCGGCGGTCAGCTGCCAGCCGAGTTCGCGCAGCATCTGATGCAGGACACCGTTCGTGATGCTCTCGGAGTCCACGAGGACGCCATCGCAGTCGAACAGAACCGCGGAGAACTTCGGGTGCGCAGCCATGGTCCGATTCTGCCATCCGCCACTGACGCGGGATCGCACCGGCCCGACCGGCATCGCACCGGTCCGATCGACGGATCGCACGGCCGTGCCGACTGCCGGGCTCACACCGGCCCGATCGTCACCGCCGAGTACAGGACGCGCGCCGAGGCGAGCGCGCAGACGATGATGACGAGTGCGAACAGCGTCAGCCAGGCCCCGGCGGGCAGCCGCGAGCCCTGTGCGAGGATATAGG
>DWZN01000249.1 GCA_019117545.1 Candidatus Brevibacterium intestinavium | reverse complement strand
CGGGGCTCGAACCCGCGACCTACCGCTTAGAAGGCGGTTGCTCTATCCGACTGAGCTACGGAGGCTCACACATCCTAACCGATGGCCGCGGAAGAACAGAAAGCGGCCCCGGCCGGGCGGGACCGTTCAAGTCCGCGCCCACGGGCCGGGGCCGCTGAGCAGCATTGCTGGTTCAGTAGTGACGCGCCGCCTGCTCCAAGGATTTGCGGATGGTCACGAAGGACACCACCGCCACGCCGGTCAGGGCCAGCACGACGGCTACGGCTTCGATGGCGAAGGCGAAGTCGACGATGATCGGAAAGAATCCGGCGAGCATGAAGCCCAGCAGGGCCACCAGAGTCAGCGCAGTGGCGATCGAGAAGTACTTGGCACCGTTCATTGTTCATCTCCTTCTTCCGTTGGAAAAAGGTTAACCCCAAACGTGAGCCGCGTCACTGTGAATTCGAAGAAAATTTCATTCAGCTCTCGCTGCGCGAGTCGATCGCTTTCTCCAGACGTTCGATCTTGCCGTCGATCTCACCGGTATATCCCGGACGGATATCGGCCTTGACCACCAGAGATACCCGGGTGCCGTATTCTCCGACGGCCTCTGTCGCTTCTTTGATGACGGCGAAGACTTCATCCCATTCGCCTTCGATGGTGGTGAACATCGAGTCCGTTCGATGAGACAGCCCGGACCGACGCACGATCTCGACGGCCGCGGCCACGGCGTCATGGACCGATGCGTCCGAGTTCTCTCCCCCACTGGGGGCGACTGAAAATGCTGCGAGCATGATGCGTCTCCTTCTTCGAGTGCGGCGGAGGGACGATATGGCCCTCCGCCGCTTGCCGATACCGGCTGGTTCAGCCCTGAGCCGGAACGTTGATGATCAGCGAATCGCCCTGACCACCGCCGCCGCACAGGGCAGCGATGCCGCTGCCGCCGCCTCGGCGCTGGAGTTCGAGGGCGAGGGTGAGAACGATGCGGGCACCGGAAGCGCCGATCGGGTGGCCGAGCGCCACGGCGCCACCGTTGACGTTGACCTTGTCCTCGTCGACGCCGAGGTCCTTGGAACTGGCCAGACCGACAGCGGCGAATGCCTCGTTGATCTCGTAGAGGTCGAAGGAATCCGCGGGCACGCCTTCGCGTTCGGCTGCGGCCCTGATGGCCTGCGAGGGCTGGTGCTGCAGTGTCGAATCGGGACCGGCGGTCCAGGCGTGGGAGCGGATCTCGGCGAGGATCGGTGCGCCGATCTTCTCGGCCTTCTCTCGCGACATCACCACAACGGCGCAGGCTCCGTCGGAGATCTGCGAGGCGTTGCCCGCCGTGATCGTCCCGTCCTTGCGGAAGGACGGGCGCAGCTTGCCCAGGGAATCGGCGCTCGTCTCGGGACGCACCCCCTCATCCGCGGAGACGGTGACATCGCCCTTGCGCGAGCTGATGGTCACCGGCACGATCTCGTTGTCGAAGGCCCCGGACCGCTGCGCCTGTGCCGCACGCTGGTGTGAGCGCGCGGAGAACGAATCCTGGTCTGCGCGGGAGAACTCCCGGTCACCGGCATTCGCCTCTTCGGTCAGCCCGCCCATGGCCTGATCCGTGAAGGCGTCCCACAAACCGTCGTAATCCATATGGTCTTTGACGACGACATCACCGTACTTGTAGCCGGCACGCGACTTCTGGAGCATGTGCGGTGCCTGACTCATCGACTCCTGACCGCCGGCGACGACGACGTCATACTCTCCGGCACGGACCAGCTGAGCCGCCTGAGTGATCGTGTTGATCCCCGATAGGCACAGCTTATTCACCGTCACCGCCGGCACGCTCATGGGAATTCCGGCATCGACGGCCGCCTGTCGCGCAGGTCCCTGACCGTTTCCGGCCTGCAGCACCTGACCCATGACGACGTACTCGACGTCCTCGCCCTTGATTCCGGCACGATCCATCGCGCCGGCAATGGCCCTGCCGCCGAGCTCGACGGCGCTGAGTTTCGACAACTCGCCCTGCAGACGCCCGAACGGCGTGCGAGCTCCGGCCACGATCACTGCATCAGCCATTTCTCCTCCTCGGTTCTCCGCGCCCGGACGCCCGCCCCGACACGTGTGCTTTTCGATATATCCCAGGGTAGTCGAGGTGTCTGTGGCCTTCGTCACTGGGTCCGTGACACACTTCGGAATGCGCCTGTCCACCATCGCGCATTCGCACCCAACACTCATGGAGTCTCCGTTAGAGTAGGACGAGGACAGCCCCGATCACCCCTCCAGAGACGACAGGAGTTCGCTTCAGTGACGCCCACCGAAGAATTCCGCACAGCGATGCGCGGCTACGAAAAGAGTGAAGTCGATTCGCGCCTTCAACAGTTGCGCACCGAAATCGAATCGGTCCGCAAGGCGCTGGCCGATGCGCGGAGTCAGGTCATCAACGCCGATCGGGCGAAGCTGCAGATCGCAGGCGAACTCTCGGAGGCCAAGGCTCAGCTGAAGAAGGCCGCGAACGACAATGCCGAGGCTTCGGGCCCTCCCGGCAGTCGGATCGACCACCTGCTCAAGATCGCCGAGTCCCAGGCCCGAGAGACTCTGGCTCAGGCCAATTCCGATGCCGAGACCATCCGGAACAAGGCCCGTGCCGAGGCGGCTTCGGCCCGGGCTCGGATGCATACCGAGAGCAATGACACCCTGTCCAATGCGCGGTCCGAGGCCGATGCGATCATCTCCTCGGCCGAACTGCGCGCCGAAGAGACGGTCAAGGCGGCCGAGAAGCGCGCCGCCGAGCTCAAGGCCAGCACCGAACGCGAGACGAATCAGGCCAAGGAGGCCAACGACGCCGCGGCCAAGGAAGCACGCGAGAGCCTCGATCACGAACTCTCCGAACTGCGCGCGGCTGCCGAGAAGGAAGCGGCGGATCTGCGGGCCGAGGCCAAGACCGAGGCCGAGGAGACCGTGGCGGCGGCACAGGCTCAGGCCGATGAGCTGCTCGCGGCGGCCAAGGCTCGCGACGAGGCCTCGAAGAAGGCCCGCAACGAATTCGAAGTCGAGCTCGCCGCCAAGCGCAAGGAAGCCGAGTCCGAGCGCAAGAAGCGCTACGACGAGGCGCAGGCCGAGAACAAGAAGCTCATCGAAGAAGCGCAGGCTCGGGCCGCCAAGGCCGACAGCGAAGCCAAGCAGGCTGCGGAGAGGGCAGAGAAGACTCGGACCGATGCGGTGAAGAAGGCCGACGACATCATCGCCGACGGCAAGTCGCGGGCACAGACCCTCATTTCCGAGGCCCGCGCCACCGCCGAGGCGACCATCGAGGAATCCGCGGCCGAAGCCAAGCGCAATGTGGCTTCTGCGCAGTCTCAGGTCGACCTGCTCACCAAGCAGCGCAAGACCATCACCGCCCAGCTCGATCAGCTGCGGTCGCTGTTCGCCATGCCCGGGGTCATGGGCGGCGACAATGTCGATCCGGCGAAGGCCGAGTCCGCCTCCCATGCCACCGAGCAGATCGCCGATGGCCAGGAGCTCGAGGACCTGCTGGCCGAGGACGGTTCCGGCGAGGGCGAGCAGAAGTCCCAGGACTCCACGCAGGAGGACTCGTCGGAGGCGGACTCCTCGCAGGCGGACTCTTCGGAAAAGAGCGATGCAGAGACTGATTCCTCGGAATCGAAATCCTCACAGGCCCAGGAGGCAACCGACTCATCGGAGTCCGAGGCCGCACAGACGGATGACGCGAAGGGGCAGGACTCCCCCACCGAGGCTTCCTCGGCTGAGAGGTCGAGTAACGGCTCAGAATCCGATTCGGAATCCGCTGACAAGGACAGCAGCTCGGATGAGCTGCCCAACGGGGCCACCGATGAGGACACCATTGCGATCAACGCTCAGGTCTCCGGGTCGAACTCGGGATCGAACAAGAAGGGGTCGAAGACGAAACGCTCACGCAATTCGCTGCGCTGACAGCGACCGTGACCGGCGCTGAGACTCATCACGTGGCGGTTGCGGAGAAGTGAAAGACGAGGGGGCCCGTTCGCGGGCCCCCTCGTCGTTGCCGAAGAGGATCAGTCTCCCTCCAGGGCGATCAGCGGAACCGGTCGAAGCACCGAGAATGCCAATGTCGCCGGCTCTCGACTCCGATCTCGATCCCATGCCGGGCCTCCTGTCGCCAGGCAACGATGTGAGTCGAGGAGGCATTGACATCCCGGCCGCACCCCGGGCAGACGTAGACCTTCCCCGAATCGTTGCCTTTGACCGTCTGGACTGACCAGGTTCCGTCCGGCAGGCTGCGCGTGGTCCGCAAGCCGGCGGTGGTCTCGGACAGGTCACGGGCCGACCTCTGCCATTTGTTCTTGCGACGCGAGGATGAAGATCGTGGCATTGAGCCATTGTCTCACGTAGGCTGAAACGCGTGCGTCTTGTCATTGCCCAATGCTCCGTGGATTACGCCGGTCGTCTGACCGCTCACCTCCCGATGGCCACCCGCCTCATCATGCTCAAGTCCGACGGGTCGATCCTCATCCATTCCGACGGCGGCTCCTACAAGCCGCTGAACTGGATGACACCCCCATGCACGATCCGGCACCTCGAGCCCGATGCCGAACAGGCCGAAGCAGGACTGGACGAGGTGTGGGAGGTGTCGCAGACGAAGACCGGCGACCGTCTCATCATCTCCATCGCCGAGGTGATCTCCGACGACACCTACGAGTTCGGCGTCGATCCGGGACTGGTCAAGGACGGCGTCGAAGCCCATCTGCAGGAGCTGCTGGCCGAGCACATCGAAACCCTCGGCGAGGGCTACAGCCTGGTTCGCCGCGAGTACATGACGGCGATCGGGCCCGTCGATATCTTGGCCAAGGACCACGTCCAGAATTCCGTGGCTGTTGAGATCAAACGACGCGGGGACATCGACGGAGTCGAACAGCTCACCCGATACCTCGACCTGATGAATCGCGATCCCCGGCTCAGCCCCGTGCAGGGCGTCTTCGCGGCACAGGAGATCAAGCCCCAGGCTCGCACTCTGGCCGAGGACCGCGGCATCCGCTGTGTCGTTCTCGACTACGATGCCCTGCGCGGCATGGACGACCCCGAGTCCCGACTGTTCTGATCGCTGGCGACACCGATCGCATTTCCGACCCCGTCGCCTGCCATTCACGGCGGCCTTTTCCCCTGCCGTTCACGACGCTCTCCCCTGCCGTTGACGACGCTCTCCCCACCTGCCGTTGAAGGCGGCGAGCATCCGTCGATTCGTCGACCGATCGTCAGCCGCGACTGGCCTTGAACGAGGGGTGACAGCGATCACGACCGCCGTCTTCGCATCATGTCGATGACGTCGTGTTGGCGCACAGCCTCTTTGATCCTCAGGAAGACGTCCGCTGAGAACAGATCGCTCCACCGGATGCGGAAGACCGTCCACCCCTGGTTGCGCATCGCGTACTCACGACGACGCTCGAGTTCGAACGCCTGCTGCGGATCGGCGTCGTCGAGGTAGTATTTGCCGGCACCGTCGAATTCTGCGATCACCTTGGCGTGCTCATTCGCAAAGTCGGTCCGGCCCAGGTGTCTGCCTCTCGCGTCGCAGATGTCGACCTGCGGTTCGAAACCGACGATCGAAAGCTCGACGAAGCGAATCGCACAGATCGATTCGGCCGCGCTCTCTCGCCGAGCGTCGACATTGCGCAGCGCTGAGGCGATCTTGCGCGCACCTGTCCGGACCGGATGGGATTCGGCATACGAGCGAAGCTCATCGATGCTCACGGCGAAGCTGCGCACAGCCGCGTCGAGGACGGCGACGGAGA
>DWZN01000248.1 GCA_019117545.1 Candidatus Brevibacterium intestinavium | reverse complement strand
GGCCGGGGCGGGCGGTGTGCCGGGGAATCGCTCGCGCTGCTCCAGATGTCGTAGCCTCGAACTATGCGCTCCGATCCCTCTGACCAGCGGACCTACACCTCGGCCCTGTTGGGCCTGGTGTGGTCTGCCATGTTCGGGTTCTCCGCTTTCTTCTTCAGCTATTCGACGATGGTCACGATCGCCGCGGCCAACGGGCTCTCGACCGTCACCGGCGGTTCAGTGCTGACGACGATGATGCTCGGCGTCATCGTCGCCCAGCCCTTCGCCCCCTGGGCCGGACGGGTGTTCGGCTTCAAAGGTGCGCTGATGTTCGCGCTCGTCCTGCAGTTCATCGGTCAGCTGCTCGGGCTGTTCGTCACTCCGGCCCTGCTGGCGCTGGTGCTGGCCGGTCTCTGCGGAGGCATCGGCTTCGGACTCTTCGTCGTCCTCGCCAACGCGGCGGTGCCCGGGACGACCTCGGCGGGACGGATCGGCAAGGCACTCGGCTTCTTCGGCGGGATCACATCCCTGGCCGCGGCCGTCGGTGCCCCATTGGGTCTGTGGCTGGTGGAGACGATTCCGATCTGGATCTTCCGCCTCATCGTCTGCGCCTGCCTGCTGGTGGCCATCCCGACGGTGCTGAAGTTCGTGCCCGGGCGCTCGCCCCGGTCAGGTACGGACTCGGCGGCTGCCACGGGCTCCGGTGACGCAGATGTGAGGATCCGGTCCGGACGCAACGAACGGCGCAGCCTGCGGTGGGCGGGACGTCGGGCCGGGGAAGCTCTCGGTCTCGTGCTCATGCTCTCCCCTTTCCTCGTCGGCATGATCGTCTTCGGGCTCATCATCGGATTCGGTCCCGGCGAAGACGTGGCCGGAGCGGCCCTGTTCATCGCGGCCATGCAGGTCTCGGCCGTGATCGGGCGCTTCATCGCCGGCTCCGTCGCCGACAGCTTCCCGCCCTTCGCCCTCAACGTCCTCGGTCTCGCGCTGGCCGCGATCGGCCTGGTCTGCGCCGTCGTGCTCTACGGCGGCTTTCTGTTCGTGGCGATGCTCATCATCGGCTTGGGGCTGGGCACCATGCAGTCAGCGAGTCTTGTGATGGCCTTCGCCTCGGTCAGCTCTCCCAGCCGGGCCAGTGTCGCGTGGAACATGAACTTCGACGTCGGCCTCGCCGTCGCCGGTGTGCTCGGCGGCATCGGCTTCACCTATCTCGGGTCCTCGTCGACCTTCCTGCTGTGTGCGCTGCTTCTGCTGCTGGCCGGTGCGCTGTCCTGGATCTCACGGACTCTGGAATCGAGGCGATCGGGTCGGAGCTGACGGGGTCCGCGGCGGGCTTTCGGTGAGGGGAGTCGGTGTTGTGTGCGCTTGTTCCGTCGACCTCGGGCCCGGAGCCTGCGTGCCTCGGGGATGAGGACTGCGGAGACGGCTGCGAGGAAGATCAGCTGCATGAGGGTGCGCGGGACGAGCGTGTCGTCCCAGGGCGGATGCTCAGCGGTCAGCGCCAGGTGCACATTCGCGGGAAACATGACGATGAGCATCAGGCCCAAGCCGATCGCCGCCCAGATGCGCGTGGGACGAACCAGAAGTCCCGCGGCGCCGAGGAGCTCGAGGATGCCGGTGACGGTCACGAGTGCGGCGGCGCTCGGGAGCCAGGGCGGGACCATGGCGATGAGGGCATCGCGCATGCCTGCGAAGTGAGAGATGCCGGTGACGGTGAACATCACCGCCAGACCCCACCGGATGGCCACCGGCCACGGTTTGAGCCCTGGACGCGACACATGTCCGATGACGCGGACGAGGGCGGTGGTCAGCAGCAGGAACAGCAGCGGTGCCATTCGGTCCTCCCGGGACGGATGCGCAGCGGATGACAGAGACTTGATCAGATGAGACGGACTTGACACTGACAAGATTGGCACTTGGCGATGATCTTGTCAATGAAAAGTTCGCTCGGGTACGATCGAACTGTGACGTATCATCATGGGGATCTGCGGCGGACGCTCCTTGCCCAGACCGCCTCGGCGATCGCCGAGGACGGTGTGGCCCGACTGAGCATGCGGGCCCTGGCGAAGCGGGCGGGTGTCTCGAACGCCGCGCCGACCTATCATTTCGGGGACAAGGCGGGACTGCTCACGGCACTGGCGGCGGAGGGGTTCGACCTGCTGGCCGATGCGATGACCGGTGCCGCCGAGGAGCAGGGGCTGGTGGCGCGAGGGGTCGCCTACGTGGAGTTCGCGCTGAGATGCCCCTCTCATTTCACGGTCATGTTCCAGCCTCGGCTGCTCCACGACGACGACCCCGAACTCACGGCCGCGCGGCAGCGGGCCTGGGCCGCGCTCTCGGTCGGGGTCGCCGAGGTCCGCTCCGGTCCGGACGGTGACTTCGGGGTCGCCTCGTGGTCGCTCGTCCACGGCTATGCCACCCTCGTGCTCAGCGGGGCGGTCGAACCCGATGATGCGCTCCGGCAGGCTCGCTCCGTGGCGGCTCATCTGGTGCCGGCAACAGACGGGCATGCCGGAACCGGGCAGGCCTGAGCCTTCAGGCTCACCGGCCGACGCCGGGGTCAGTGACCCGTCGACTTCTTCTGCCCCGGTTCGAGGCCGTGGGAGTTCCGGCTGAAGAATGCTCCGATGATGCCGAGGATTCCGACGCAGGCGGCGACGAAGAACGCGACATTCGCTCCGTGGACGAGTCCGGAGACGCCGTAGGTCTGCGGATCCCGTGCCGCCGAGGCCATGATCGTCACCAGCGCCGCAGTGCCGACCGAGGCGGCGATCTGGCGCATGGTGTTGTTGAGCGCGGTGCCGTGCGGAATGAGGTGGGAAGGCAGCTGGTTGAGAGCGGCCGTGGTCACCGGCATCATCACCATGGCCACGCCGAACATCCGCACGGTGTTGACGATGGCCAGGTAGAGGAAGGACGTGTCCGGTTCCAGGCGGGCGAACATGAACGTCGTGCCCGTGAGCAGGATGAAGCCGGGCACGGCCAGCCAACGCGCGCCGACGGCGTCGAAGATGCGGCCGGTCACCGGCGACATCAGTCCCATCACCACCGCGCCCGGCAGCAGTGCCAGTCCCGATTCCATGGCCGAGAACGTGTTCATGTTCTGCATGTACAGCGGCAGGACCATCATGCCGCCGACCATGACGATGAACACGCACATGCCCAGCAGGGTGTTGAGGGTGAACATCCGATAGCGCAGGATGCGGAACTCGAGAATCGGCTGCTCGAGCTTGAACTGACGGTAGATGAACAGGGTCAGTGAGATCGCGCCGATGGCCAGGGGCAGGAGCACCTCGGTGCTGATCCACCCGGCATCACCTGCGGTTCCGAATCCGAAGAGCAGGCCGCCGAAGCCGAAGGTGGAGAGGATGATCGAGGTGACGTCGAGGCGCGGGAAGGTCCGCTCTGTGACGTTCTTGAGCATGAAGTAGGCGATGATGAGGTCGATGATCGCGATCGGCAGCATCATGTAGAACAGGACCTGCCACGGCATGTGATCGACGATCCAGCCCGAGAGGCTGGGGCCGATGGCGGGGGCGAATGCGATGACGAGGCCGAAGGTGCCCATGGCCGAACCACGCTTGTCGACCGGGAAGATCGCGAACAGGATCGTCTGCATCAGCGGCATGATGATGCCGCCGGCCGAGGCCTGGATCACTCGTCCGATGAGCATCACCGGATACACCGGCGCGATCGCACAGATCAGCGTGCCCACGATGAAGAGTCCCATCGCAGTGAAGAAGAGGCCGCGAGTGGTGAACTTCTGGATGAGGAACGCGGTGACTGGGATCATGATGCCGTTGACGAGCATGAAGCTCGTCGTCACCCACTGTGCGGCGCCGGCGGTGATCTCGAAGTAGTGCATGAACGCCGGCAGGGCGGTGTTGAGGAGGGTCTGGTTGAGAATGATGACGAACGCGCCGGAGACAAGAACGGCGAGGACGATGTTCCGGTTGATCGGGGCGCCCTCCGCCGAATTCTGCTGGCTGCTGTCTTCGTTCGTCAATGGCATCCCTCACCCATTCATTCGCTGCGTATCGTCGTTCGGCGACAGCTCATCTTCGGAGGTTGGCTGCTGCGGCCCCTCATTGCGCCCAGAAATTCAATTCCCAAGTTATATAACTGTCTCATGCAGTTTAGCGCACGACCCTCGCCGAGGCAGAGCCGGGTCACTGTGATTTCACCTACCCGGCTGCGAGGCGATATCGATCGTGCGGGTAGATGTTGCGCAGAGGAGGCGGAGCTCGACGTTTTGCGCAGATGGGAAGACAGCGAGGAGTTCGGCGGGGCGGCCGCAGTGGGGACAGCCGCAGCAGGCCGGGCGCGGTGGACGTCTCCTGCCGGCGGATGTCTCCTGCGGGTGGATCCGGCTGGATCTGGACCGGCATTCCGAAGTGGATCCACCCGCAGGAGACATCGCTGACGCCGCGTGCGCCGCTGACGCCGCGTGCGCCGCTGACGCCGCGTGCGCCGCTGACGCCGCGTGCGCCGCTGACGCCGCTGACGCCGCGAACGCCGCTGACGCCGCGAACGCCGCGAACGCCGCGAACGCCGCGAACGCCGCGTGCGCCGCGATCTCAGGCGAGGCGGGTGGGTGGCGACTGCGTCTTGTTCGGGTCCGTCTCCGGCAGGTCGCCGAGCACCTCGTCGATGCGAGTGAGCACATCGGCGTCGAGTGTGACTCCGGCGGCTTCGGCATTCGAAGCGATCTGCTCGGGGCGCGAGGCTCCGACCAGCGCGGTGGAGACATTGTCGTTGGCCAGCACCCAGGCGACGGCGAGCTGAGCCATCGTCAGTCCCAGATCCGCGGCGATCGGTTCGAGCCCGGCCACTGCGGTCAGGGTTTCGTCGTTGAGGTAGCGGCTCTTGATGGAGTCCGCGCCTCCGCCGGCCTCATCCGTGGCTCGGGATCCGGCCGGTGCCGGTTGGCCGGGCTTGTACTTTCCGGTGAGTGCGCCCTGGGCGATCGGCGACCATACGACCTGGGAGATGCCCAGTTCCTTCGACGTCGGGATCACCCGGTCCTCGATGACGCGCCAGAGCATGTTGTACTGCGGCTGATTCGACACGAGTTGGATGCCGAGATCGCGGGCCAGATGGTGGGCCGCTCGCAGCTGATCGGCGTTCCATTCGCTCACGCCGATGTAGAGGGCCTTGCCGGCCCGGACGATGTCGGCGAAGGCCTGCATCGTCTCCTCGAGCGGAGTCTCGTAGTCGTAGCGGTGGGCCTGGTAGAGGTCGACGTAGTCGGTGCCGAGCCGACGCAGCGATGCGTCGATCGACTCCATCATGTGCTTGCGCGAAAGCCCCGTGTCGTTGTGGCCCTGCGGTCCGGTGGGGAAGTAGACCTTGGTGAAGATCTCGAGTGATTCGCGCCGCTGCCCGGCCAAGGCATCGCCGAGGACCTCTTCGGCCACGGTGTTCGCGTAGACATCGGCGGTGTCGAAGGTCGAGATGCCTGCGTCGAGTGCGGCATGCACGCACTTCTTGGCCGTGTCGTTCTCCACCTGCGAGCCGTGCGTGAGCCAATTGCCGTAGGTGATCTCGGAGATCTTGAGTCCGCTGTTTCCCAGATATCTGTGCTCCATGACCTCAGCCTACGACCGTCTCGGTTGCTCTGGAACCCCCGGTCGGAGTCCGGCCGGAACCCCCGCGAGGTCGTAAGCCCCGGCCGAAACCCCGCAATTCCCGGAAGCCCGTCCGGAACCCCCGAACCGGCAGGAGCGCCCGCCCCGAGCGACAGTGGCCAGGGGCTCAGAGTTCGAGGAACCCACCGGTGTCGCGCGCAGGCGTCGACGGGGAGGCGTGCTCCGCGATGTGGCCGCGCAGCGTGTCCGCGAACGCTGCGGCGTCACCTGAGCGCAGATGGCGAGTCAGCGCTTCGTGTTCGGCGATGATCTCCTCGCAGCGTTCGAGCAGACGGTGTCTGATCGTGAACAGGGTGAAGCGGTGACGGTCGGACAGCTGTGAGTACATCTCGAGCATCACCCGGTTGTCCCCGGCCTCGACGAAACCGCGGTGGAACGCCAGGGTGAGGTCGATGAACCGGGCGACGTCGCCCTCGGCGAAGGCGGCACGCTGCTGGTCGATCGACTCCTCGAGGCGCTCGGCCAGGCGCCGGCGCAGCTGGTCGGGGGCGCGGTCGACCGCGGTCGTCTCAAGGACGTAGCGGGCATCGGCGAGCTCGACGATCGTGCGCTCGTCGATGCCCTGGACGATGGCCCCGCGCTTGGGGTAGATGAGGATCCACCCCTCGTCCTGCAGTCGTGCCAGAGCCACGCGCACCGGGGTGCGACTGACCTCGATCTCCGCGGCCAGAGCTGACTCCCCGAGCATGGTCCCCGGAGCGTGGACGCCGCTGAGGATCTGGCTCCGGATGACCCGGTAGGCCCGTTCGGCCGCGCTCAGCGACTCCTTCTTCTCACTCATTGCTGTTCGTCTCCGCTCCTTCCCGTGTCCCGGATCGCTCATTCCCCGGCCCCGGATCGATCGGCCGCCGTGGTCTCCTGCTCTTTCGTCATCGCTGCACGGGCGCGACCGCGTCCCGGCCAGTGCAGGTGAGGGACGGCTGGGATGGCGAAGCCTGCGGCGATGAGGAGGACGAACGTGGCCATGAGGTTGATCCAGAGGAACCCGCCGGCGCCGAGGACGGAGCCGGCCATCGCGGCCATGACCGCGCCACCGAGGTTCATCGCAGAATCAGACGCCCCCTGCAGCGTCACCTTCGCCCGCGCCGGCGCCGAGGAGGTCAGCAGCGCCGAGCCGCCGATGAGGAACATCGACCAGCCCACCCCGAGCAGGGACAGGGCGGTGCTGAGCAGGAGCATCGAGGACTCCGGGGCCAGGGCGTCGATGACGCCGAGGGCGATCGTGAGGGTGAAGATGCCCGTGCCGACGGCGATGACGATTCCGGGCCCCCATTTGTCGGCCATCCACCCGAAGACGGGGGACAGGGCGTACATGCCGGCGATGTGGATGCTCACGACGATGCCGATCGCGCCGAGGGTGAACTGCTGATGGTCCATGTGCACCGGAGTCATGACCATGACATTGGTCATCATCATCTGCCCGGCGATGATCGTGACCATCGCGAACAGCGGCACCGGCCGGGCCAGGGCGAAGCGCAGGGCCTCGCCGAGCTTCATCGGCGCTCGAGCGGGGTCCGCCTCGGCGGCAGTCGCTCCGGGATCGCTCGCCGAGGCGGCTGTGTTGTCTGCGTCGTCAGCCTCGTCCGCACCTTCGCCGGGCCGGGAGGTGCCCGCGGTGATCGACTTCGTCAAGGTCGAGGCGAAGAGAGTGGCCAGGGCAAAGGCGACCATCGAGATGAGATAGGGTCCGGCCAGGCCGTTCAT
>DWZN01000247.1 GCA_019117545.1 Candidatus Brevibacterium intestinavium | reverse complement strand
ACCTTCATGGCCGCGTACGAGAAGAGTCTCGTACGCGGCCATCGCTGTCTCTGCGGTCGCCGCCCCGCAGTGAGGACGTGCGACAGCGACTGGCTCGAACGATCGTGGTCCGGAAGTTGCGTGGAACGCCGATAATATACATTATGTTAAGTTAACAGTGAGAGCCGCTCTCCCCGCCTCCGCGACCCACCACGGCACCCATGTGACGCCCCAGCGCCGGTCCCGCTCGACCGTGTCAGAACCCGAAGGCGCCCGCCGTCTCGCATCGGCATCCTCAGGACGGCATCCGCAGGACACCGACTTCCGCATTCCGCCGATCACCGAGCTCAGCATCCTGCCATTCAAGCGAGCACCTGATACCGTCTACTGGTGAGTAACTTCACCGGGCCTCGAGGCCCGCGACCTCGACTGTGACCCACTCCCCTGGCGCCGATGCCGGAAAGGACTCACCCATGGCCGCAGACACCACAACCGCAGCAGATGCCGTCGGCACGGCGGCGATCCACAGACTCTGGCAGAAGCTGAGCAGGCAGCCGCTGGGCAGATGGCTGTTCACACAGGGCGTGTGCTTCAAGGCGCCGTACTTTCGCACCGTCCATCCGCGCATCCGGGAACTCCGCCCGGGTCTGTGCCGCGTCAGCGCGCCCAACCGCCGCGGGGTGCGCAATCACATCGGCACCTATCACGCCATCGCCTCGTGCAATATGGCCGAGATCGCCGCCGGCGTCATGACCGAGGCGACGGTCCCGCCCTCGCATCGCTGGATTCCGAGCGGAATGACCGTTGACTACAATGCGAAGGCCACTACAGGCGTGACTGCGATCGCCCGCCTCGACCGGATCCCGGATTTCGACGACGATCCGTTCGATCTGGTCGTACCCGTCGACGTCCTCGACGCTGACGGCAATGCATTCGTCACCGCGCACATCACCATGCGCATCTCCAGGAGGAAGGATCGATAGACAGCGCCTGGGACGGCAGCTCGCACGGCCGACTCCCCCGCCGATGCGCCGGCTGATCGATTCCGGTCATGGCTGATCGACTCCGGCCATGACCGTCATCGGCGGCTTCGTTCCCGGCAGTCGGGAACTGTGCCGCCATCCCTGTGATCTGGGACTCATTCGCGATACGTTGCTGGAACACGTGATCGAGTACACGGCGTCGTGGACTCAGCACGCGCGATTCCGGGGACAGCGAAGTGAGGAGCCTGCCATGGTCACGGCGAGTGGATCGGCCGACTACATCGGCCTCGCGAATGCCCCGATTCTCTGGATTCTGGCGTTGGCGGTGATGGGCGTCGTCGTCGTTCAGTCGCTCATCTACATGTCCGCGGTGAAGAAGAACGCCGAATCGGCCGGGATGAGTCGACAGGAGGTCCGCTCGGCCTTCCGCGCCGGCGGCGTCGCCGCGATCGGGCCCTCCCTGTCCGTCGTGCTCGTGGCCATCGCGCTCCTGCCGCTGTTCGGCACTCCCCCGGTCATCGTCCGCGTCGGCCTCATCGGATCGGCCGCCACCGAGGTGGCCTCCGCCTCGCTCGCGGCCGGGACCATGGGCGCCAACCTCGGCGATGAGACGTTCACCCGCGGCGTCTTCATCGTCGCTCTCATGGCCATGAGCCTCTCCGGTGCGGGCTGGATGATCTCGACGCTCATCCTCACCCCGATCTTCAAACGCAGCTCGAACCGACTCGAGAAGGTCAACCCCGCGCTGATGTCGATCATTCCGGGCGCCGCGCTGCTCGCGGCCTTCGCGGCACTGACCTTCCGTGAGCTCCCGAAGTCGCCCACGCATGTCGTCGCCGTCGTCGTCTCGGCCGTGGCGATGAGCATCTGCCTGTTCCTGGCTCGCACCTTCAAGCAGAACTGGCTGAAGGAATGGGGGCTGGGCATCTCACTGCTCATCGGCCTCGTCGCGGCCTACTTCGCCCACTACGCCGGACTCGGCCAGCCCGAAGCCTGAGGAGGCCACCATGTCATCGATCATCACATCACCGTCCCACGCGGCCTTCGAACGCACCACGACCAGATGGGGCTCGATCACGCTGTTCATCGGCTTCCTCATCGCCACCTCGGTGCCGTTCTATCTGCTCTTCGTCGCCGATGCGAACATCGACTTCGGACAGATCCTCAAAGGCTTCCTCGCCGTCTTCGCCGTCTACGGTGTGTTCTACATCGTCGAACCGCTCACCTACTTCCCGATCCTCGGACCGGCCGGGATGTACCAGGCGTTCATGATCGGCAACGTCGCGAACAAGCTGCTGCCCTCGGCCATCGTCGCCCAGGACGCGATCGGGGCGAAGCCGGGCACCCGCAAGGGCGAATACGCGGCGACCATGGCCATCTGCGGCGCCGCCATCATCCACGTGGCCTCGATGGTCCTCTTCGTCGGACTGCTGGGCACCTGGCTCGTCTCCCTCATCCCGGCCCCGATCACGCTCGTGGCCAAGCTCTACATCCTGCCGGCCATCCTCGGCGGTGTCACCGTCCAGCTCATCGCCTCCCTCCGCCAGGTCAAGTCGACACTCATCGCCCTCGGGCTGGCGGCCCTGGTCATCCTCGTGCTCATCCCGCTGGTTCCGATCCTGGCCCCCGGCGACGTCGCCATCGTGGTCTTCCTGACCATCCTCATCACCTGGTTCACTCGCAACAAGACGGTCACCGACAAGAAGACCGACGGCGGCACGGTGGGCATCAACTGAGCCTTCCACCCTGCGAACGCGCAGGCCGAACCCGCCTCAGCCCTGCGAAGATGACAAGAAGCTCGTCAGAAAGGACATCATGTCGCTCCACCCCACCCTGCGTGAGTCGATCAGCGCCGACCTCGACCGGATCGTCGCCGACTACAAGGACTTCCACCGCACCCCCGAACTGTCGATGCAGGAGACGCGGACCGCAGCCGAGATCGACGCCCGCCTCACGGACCTGGGCCTGACCACCCACACCTACGGCGGCACCGGCGTCGTGGCCGTGATCGAGAACGGCAAGGGCCCGGTCATCGGCTACCGCGCCGACATCGACGGTCTGCCGATCGCCGAGGACACCGGACTCGACTACGCTTCGACCGCCGAGGGCATCCTGCCCGGGGGCGAGACGACCGCGGTCATGCACGGCTGCGGACATGACACCCACATCACCGTCGGGCTCTACCTGGCCAAGTACCTCGTCGAGCACCGCCAGCTGTGGTCGGGCACCGTGGTCATGCTCTTCCAGCCCGGAGAGGAGACCGGAGCGGGCGCACGCGCCATGCTCGACGACGGACTCTGGGACGAGATCGTCCGCCCCGAAGTCATCTACGGCCAGCACGTGTGGCCCGGTCGGGCCGGCCACATCTACGCCAGCAAGGGCACGGCCATGGCCATGTCCGACTGCATCAAGGTCACGGTCAGAGGCAGACAGGCCCACGGCTCCCAGCCGGAGAACGCCGTCGACCCGATCGTCCTCGGCGCCTATATGATCACCCGCCTGCAGTCCGTGGTCTCCCGGGAGATCTCCGGCCGCGATATGGCCGTGGTCACCGTCGGCACCTTCCACGGCGGACTCAAGGAGAACATCATCCCCGACTCCGCCGTGTTCGAACTCAACATCCGGACCTTCAACGAGGACGTCCGCGAAGTCGTCCTCGACCGGGTCCGGCGGATCATCCTCGCCGAGGCGCTGGCCTCCGGAGCGCCCGAGCCCCTCATCGAGGACATGTACCGCTTCCCACGCTGCTACAACGATCCCGACGAAGCCGAGGCCTTCATCGCCAGCGCGGCCTCCGAGCTCGGTGACGAGCACGTCCACGTCGAGGGCCCGGTCACCGGAAGTGAGGACTTCGGAGCCTTCGGCGACGCCATCGACGTCCCCTATGTCTACTGGTTCTTCGGCGGCTACTCCCCCGCCGAATTCGGCGGCGACGAACCGCCGGCAGGAAACCACTCGCCGTTCTTCGCCCCCGACGACATCGAGACCACACTGTCGACGGGCCTCCGCGCCGGGCTGGCCGCGGTGCTGAGCAAGGTCGGGAAGTGACATGGTCGATAACGAACTGCTGTGGTGCTCGACCCGGGAACTCGCGGCCCGGATCGCGGCGAAGGACATCTCCGCCCGAGAGGCCCTGGAAGCGCATCTCGAACGCATCGACGAGGTCAATCCCGTCATCAACGCCGTCGTCACCCGCGACGACGAAGCTGCCTTCGCCCAGGCCGAGGCCGCCGATGCCGCGACGGCCCGCGGTGAGAGCCTTGGTGCCCTCCACGGAGTGCCGATGACGCACAAGGACACGCACGACACCGCCGGGATGCGCACGACCTGGGGTTCGCCGCTCATGGCCGAGCGTGTTCCCGAGACCGATTCGCTCATCATCGCCCGGCTCAGACAGGCCGGGATCACGACGACGGGCAAGACGAATGTGCCTGAGTTCGCTGCGGGCTCGCACACCTTCAACGAGGTCTTCGGCACGACCGTCAACCCCTATGATCCGACCAAGTCGGCCTCGGGGTCCTCCGGAGGCGTCGGGGCCGCGCTCGCCGCCGGGATCCAAGCCTCCGGGGACGGTTCGGACATGGGAGGCTCGCTGCGCTCCCCCGGATCCTTCAACAATGTCGTCGGCTTCCGCCCGAGCAACGGCCGCATCCCGCACACGCCCCCGGCCAACCCCTATGCCTGGCTCTCGCAGAGCGGGTTCATGGCCCGCACGGTCTCCGACGTCGCCCTGCTGATGAGCGTCGCCTGCGGACCGGAGCCCTCTGCGCCCGGGTCCCTACCCGAGTCGGGCGGCGTGTTCGACCTGCCGGAGTTCGGACTCGATGCGCACGACTCCCCCGATCTCACCGGGACCAGGATCGGGTTCAGTCCCGACCTGGCCGGTCTGCTTCCGGTCGAGGACGAAGTGGCCGACATCGTCGGAGCCGCCGCTGGGGTCCTCAGCGAACTCGGGGCCGGAGTGGACACGGTGATCCCGGATCTGTCCGACGCCGATGAGGTCTTCGGCGTCCGCCGAGCGCTCGACTTCGTCGGGAACTGGGGCGCTCTCTACGAGGCCCACCCGGATCGGATCAAGGACTCGGTGGTCTGGAACATCCGGATGGGACTGGGCCTGACCGGTGCCGAGGTCGCCTCGGCTGAGGCGGCTCGGGCACGATTGCACTCGGAGGTCGACCGCTTCTTCTCCGACCACGATGCGCTCGTGCTCACGACCTGCCAGGTCCTGCCCTTCGACGCCGGCATCGAATATCCCACGCGGATCAACGGCGTGCAGCTGGAGAACTACCTCGACTGGATGCGCTCACTGTGCCTGATCTCGGCCACCGGGTGCCCGGCGGTCTCGGTTCCGGCCGGATTCTCCGCCTCGGGGCTGCCGGTGGGTGTGCAGATCGTGGCCCGCCCGGGCGCCGATGTCGAACTTCTGCGCATCGCCCACGCCTTCGAGGCGGCCACTGCCCACCACACGAGGCATCCGCAGCTGTGAGGGACAGGTTTGGCAAACCTGCGCGGAGTTTGCCGAGCCTTTCCACACTGGAATGGTTCTAGAAAAGGTGTCACGATATTGTCAGAGCAGGCGGAAAGGTTCCGTCTCGAAACGCAAAGGAGTAACAGATGCACCTGAGCCCCGCCATGCAGAAGGCCCTCAACGAACAGGTCACCCTCGAACTCGAGGCCTCGCTGGTCTACCTGCAGCTGTCCATTCAGCTCGACGATCTCGATCTGCCCGGAATGACGCGCTGGATGCGTGCGCAGTCCGAGGAGGAGCAGGTCCACGCCGCTAAGTTCACCCAGCACTGCCTCGACCGCGATTTCGCTCCGCAGATCGGCGACATCGCCGCTCCGAAGGTCTCCGGCTCGCAGCCGATCGACTTCTTCAAGGCCGCCCTGGCCCACGAGGAGAAGGTGTCCGAGTCCATCCGCAGCCTCTACCGCACCGCGCAGGCCGAGGCCGACCTCGATGTCCTGCCGCTGCTGCACTGGTTCATCGACGAGCAGGTCGAGGAGGAGTCGAGCATCTCCGAGATCATCGGCCGCCTCGAGCGCGTCGGTGACGACGGCTCCGGTGTCCTGCGCATCGACGCCGAGCTCGGTTCGCGCCATCCCGACATCAACGCCGACAACGAGTGACAGCTCGACTCCTGACCACCGGCGGCTGAGTTCGGCTCATCCCGATTGAGAGCGCCAGTGGCTGATGAGGCGGCCGGCCCCCTTTTCTGGGGACCGGCCGCCTCTCTTTCGTCCCTGCCGGCGCCCCGTCCGGCCGCGGTCATCGGACACGGTCCTCAGCGCAGCACCGCCTCGGCGATGAGCATCACGAACGGCAGCGTCAACAGCATGACCACCGTCTGACCGGCGATGAGAGCGGCCATCAGTCTCGCGTCGCCTCCGAGCTGCCGGGCCATGACGTAGCCCGAGCTCGCGGTCGCGATCGACTGGAAGATCATGCCCACGAGCGCGGGCACGGCGGGAACGTCGAAGACCAGCAGGGACAGAAGCGACAGGCCCGGCAGCACGAGCAGCTTGATCACGGTCGAGGCGATGATCGCCCGCGCCTGCTCACCGAGCGAGAACGGGCGCAGTCCCGCCCCGACGCAGAGGAGTCCGATCGGCAGCGATGCCGCGGCCAACGGGTCGAGAACGGCCGCGGCCGGTGTGGGCAGGCCCACCCCGGTGAGGTTCGCCGCCGCCCCGGCCAGGCAGCCGAGCACCAGCGGGTTCGTGATGATCCCGCGCAGCAGGGCCACGAGCGAGTTCGGACCGGTGCGCAGGAATTCGAATCCGAGACTCGAGACGATATTCACCGTGGGAACGAGGATCGCCGCGACGATGGCGGCCACGGCCGTGCCCTCGGAACCGAACAGACTCGCGGCCAGCGACAGTGCGATATAGGTGTTGAACCTGATGCCGCCCTGGAGCACCGAGGTGAACCCGGGCAGATCGCGCGCGATCACCCGTCGGGCCGCAGCGATGCCGATGGACACGATCACGGTGGGGATGACCAGGGCCGCGGCCAGCCGCGCGAGCGGGACATGGGCCACGTCCACCTCGGCGACGGAGGTGAAGAGGAGGACGGGCAGCAGGCAGTAGTAGGCGAGTCTCTCGGCCCCGGACCAGAACTCCTCACTGCCGAATCCCGGCAGTCGCCTGAGCACGAGACCGAAGGCGATGAGCACGGTCACGGGAAGGAGGGCGAGAAGCACCGGTACCAGACTCACAGAACTGAGAGTTTCATGAGATGGGAATCATTTCAAAGTTGAGTGTGTTTGACTCAATGTAGGAACCGAACGAAAGGAAGCACATGGCTACACGATTCGACCCCATTCGTGATCTCGATCGATTCTTCACCGAGGTCACCCGCACACCGAATTCCACGACCCTGCCGATGGACCTCTACCGCGACGGAGAGGTCTTCATCGCCCGCATCGACATGCCCGGGGTCGACCCGAACAGCATCGACGTCGATGTCGAGGACCGGACGCTGACCGTTCGCGCGAAGCGCGAATCCGAGGTCGCGGACAAGGACGTGAAGTGGCTGACCAGGGAGCGCACCACCGGCACCTACGCCCGACAGCTCACACTCGGCAACCGGGTGGCCCTGGACAGGATCCGCGCCGACTACAGCGACGGCGTGCTGACCCTGACCATCCCCGTCGCCGAAGAGGCACGTCCGCGGAAGATCACCGTGTCCCACACCTCGTCGAACCGAGGCACCGAGCTCGTCGAATCGACGTCGACCGATGAGGCAGCGGGCATCGAAG
>DWZN01000246.1 GCA_019117545.1 Candidatus Brevibacterium intestinavium | reverse complement strand
CCCCGAGGATGCGACGCAGCCCGAACGCCGTATTCGAGTGGACCCCGTGACGCACAGGTTCGGCGACCTTCGGCAACCAGGCCGCCACCAGCTCGAAAACAGTATCGGCGAGCACCTGAGTGTTCTTGCCGAGTGCACGCAGTTCGGGCAGTTCGCTGGCATTGAGCACCCGGTTGAGCTCGACGGCCCATGCCCAACCGTACGGTCGCTCCCAAGAGGGATTGTCACGGAGGAAGTCCGCCTCGGCGAGCATATTCCCTTCACTCAGATGCGATGAAAGCACCTCGACGGCCTCGTCGCGCCAGTTCGCCGTTCGTCCCACCTCGGTGCCGAGCAGCGAAGCGAGCAGGCAGTGCATGTGCACGCTCGAGTGCCAGTCATAGGAATTCGCGAATGCCGGATTTTTCTCAACAGCCGGCACGATGTCGGCGAGACTGGCAACGACATGGTGGGCCGCGTACGGATACTCGCGCGTGATGTTGCTCAACGCCACCTCGGCGAAGGGATGGATGAAATGCTCCGGTGACGGCATCTGCGCTCCTGTTTGAACTCGGGAAAGCTCTTCCTGCGACGTCGTCGGCGGTCACCGACTCCGATACCGTGATTCTGCCATTTCATTGGACTCCATCCATCTGGAATTCAGTCAGAGACCATCGATAACGCCCGTTCGAGGTGTCGCTGTGCGCTCATGCCCCGGGCCCGGTCGCTCAGACTCCGACGATCCGTGCCTGCTCGGCACCCGCGATCGCCGAGCTGCCGAGGTCGCTCCTGGGCAGCGTCCGTCCCGCGTCGAGAGCAGCGGCCCAGTCACTGGTCGTGGCCACAGCGGCGAAGTTCGAGTTGAGCACGGTCATCAACGTCGTGTACACCATCTCCGCATCAGCGAAGCCGGCGTCGTTGGCGATGTTGATCGCTCCGGTGGCGTCGCTGAGGACTTCCGTGCTGAACCCGAGCCCTTCGCCTTCGACCGCCGAGGCGAGAACGCAATTGTTCGTCATGTACCCGACCAGCGTCACGGTGTCGACGTTCCTCTCACGCAGCCACTGGGCCACATCGGTGTTGGCGTATACGGAGCCGAATTCCTTGACCACGGTCTTCCAGCTGTCCTGTCGACGCCGGAGAACCTCATCGCGGACTGCGAATCCCGGGCTGTCGGGGTCGAACACGGGTGCACCCCGACCTTCCGTGTGCTGGACCATGATGACGGGGATGTCAGCGGCAGCAGCGGCGTCGATGGCTTCGGTGATCTTCGCGAGTGAATCCACACGATTCGGATACCGGATCATCAGGGGGCTGTTGTTGAAGTAGTCCTGCTGGATGTCAACGAGGACGAGTGCGCGCTGAGGGGTGGACATGAGCTCTCCTAGCAGTCGAATCGACGAGTGGGTCACCGCCTGAAAGGGCGGCTCTTCCTACTCTCGCGGCTGCCGGGCGCCCCAACCACTGGCAGAATGACCCAATACCAATGAATTCACGCCAACAGCGGGCCCCTCCCGTAGCCACGCCGGCGCGCAGCGATCGGTCGAGACCCGCCGATGAGGAGGCAGACAGTCATGCGGATCGCCATCTATGCGTTCGACGGCATCACCATGTTCCACCTGTCGGTTCCGCAGATGGTCTTCGACGAGGTCTCCCGACAGGGGCTGGCGCCCTGGGAGACGCTGGTGTTCTCCGACGACGCAGGGCCCATCCGGACGGCCGAGGGCTACGAGATCGGCGGGCTCAACGGACCGCAGGCAGCCGCGAAGGCCGACATCGTCGTCGTTCCCTCATGGCATGACGACGGACGCCCGGCGACCGCCGGACTTCGTCGACTGCTCACGCGGGAGCACGACCACGGGGCGACTGTCGTGGGGCTGTGCCTGGGGACATTCCCCCTCGCCGAGGCGGGGCTGCTCACCGGTCGCCGTGTCGTCACCCATTGGCACGCGTTCGACCTCCTCGCCGAACTCCACCCGAGCCTGAGCGTCGATGAGGCGGTCCTCTACATCGACGACGGCGATGTCATCACCTCGGCGGGCACGGCCTCCGGGCTGGACGCCTGCCTTCACATCGTAAGGACCCACCTCGGCGCGTCTGCGGCGAATCGCATCGCCCGCAGTCTCGTCATCGCCCCACACCGCGATGGCGGGCAGGCGCAGTACATCCAGCGTCCGCTGCCGGACGGCGCCGACGACGATCCGATCGCTGACGTTCTCGTGTGGGCGCTCAACCGCCTCGATGAGCCCCTGCCCGTCCACCGTCTCGCGGCCGCCGGGCATATGAGCTCGCGGGCCTTCGTCCGGGCGTTCCGTCGCTCCACCGGAACCACCCCCGCCGCCTGGGTGCGCTCACGCCGCCTCGACGAGGCACGCCGATTGCTCGAGACCACCGATCACCCGATCGACCGCATTGCCGCAGACTGCGGCTTCGGCAGCGCAACGACCTTTCGCCAGAACTTCGCCGAGGCCTTCCGCACCACTCCTTCGGACTACCGCCGTCGCTTCGACGCCTCCGCGTGAATTGCGAGGGGCGGACACGAGCCCGGAAGAGGTCGGACGGGCTGCGTCCGCCGCCGAGGAGTCGGACTCCGGGATGTCGAAGACTCCGCCGATCGGATCCTGGGGTATGGCCGCATTCATTCCTTGGCGTTCAAGTGCAACTGAACCGCCGGGGAAGTATGGGATACAAGAGCTTCGAAGTCGAGCTCAGTCACATATGGAAGCCGGGTGAGGTATCGAGCGATTGCCACGCCGATCAGCTGGGTCATAGCGAAGCTGAATCCTCGTCGTCGACCGGAAACCAGCGCATCGATGTCAGGGTCGACATCCGCACCGATGAGTGCGCTCGCCAAATGCTGGCCAGTGCCTTCGCGAGTCAGTGATGATCGAGCCAATGTGCGCATCTGCGCGCTCGTCGAGGGATCCTCCCACAGGCCAAGGTATCCGCGAGTGAGCTGCTCCCCTTGGCTGTGCAGCGGCCCCGACAGAGCTGATCTCAGTATCTCGGGAGCCGACTCGGGCAATTCGACCGTGGCGGCGTACAGCCCCTCCTTGCTCCCGAAGTGATGAGCGATCAACGCGACGTCGACTCCAGCCTCAGCAGCGATCGACCGCATCGTCACACTGCGGAATCCCTGCGACGAGAACTGTTCACGAGCGGCTTCGAGCAAGCGTCGCTTGTTGGTGTCACCCATGCCAGCTGGCCGGCCAGTGCGTTTTCCGTTCTTCGCCATGAACTCATCATAGCTGAATTCAACAAGTGTTGACTTAGTGTCTTTGCGCATCGAGAATGTCCATGCGGTCCGAACCGCGGGTCGCACCACCGGCACGCAGAACGTGCCACGCACAAACTGAGGGGGTGGCTCGTGGCCACTGTGACAGTGAATGATCTCCCAGTCATTGATACTGATGTCTTGGTCGTGGGCGCCGGACCCACTGGATTGATGGCCGGATTGGTATTGTCCCGCAGGGCGATCCCGTCTGTCGTGATCGACAGCAAGTCGGGACCCACCCGGGAGTCGAGAGCCGTGGCAGTGCAGGCCAGGTCGATGGAGATCTACGACCAGCTCGGGATTGTCCAGAAGGTGCTCGACGGCGGGAATCCGGCTGGTCGCATGCAGATCGGCCAGGAGGCAGGTCTGCTCGGATTCAGCCTGGAATCGACTCAGGCGGGGTCGACTGACTTCCCCGGCATTCAGATCTTCGAGCAGAGTCGCAATGAAGAGCTTCTGTCCTCGGCGTTGGATGACGCGGGTACGCCAGTGCGGTGGGGAACTCGGCTCATCGCAGTCCTCAGGCATGGTGGATCAGGCGACAGCAGTTTCGAGGCATTGGCAGACGGTCCTGACGGGCTCCTCCGCATTCGAGCGAGATGGTGCATCGGTGCTGATGGTGCCGGTTCGACCATTCGTCAAGAGATCGGGGCTTCGTTCGAAGGCGTCACCAATGGTGCGACCTTCTACGTCGCCGATCTGCACGGCGTTTCGGGGCTGCCGGAGAATTCCCTGGCAACGAGGTTCGGAGACGCATCATTCGCAGTCCTCTTGCCGCTGGGCCCGAACGGACATGGGCGGATCATCTCTATGGTGCCGGGGGAGTCCATCGACCAGGAAACCGCCTTGGCCCGCGCGAGATCCGATCTGGGAATCAGCTATACGCATGTCGATTGGTTCTCGAGCTACCGAGTCCACCATCGAGTGGCTTCACGATTCCGCAGAGGAGCAATGTTCTTGGCCGGGGATGCCGGCCACGTCCATTCACCGGTCGGGGGGCAGGGAATGAACACCGGTCTTCAGGACTCGCACAACTTGGCCAACCTCCTCGCAGATGTTGCCCGAGGGCACGTGGACGAGCAGGCATTGGACCGCTATGAGAGCGAGCGTCGGCCCGTCGCCCTCAAGCTGGTCAAAGTCACTGACCGGGCCTTCGGAGTGATGGCTCGTCGAGGAAGAGGGATCGCTCTGCTGCGACGAGGAGTCGGTGCAGTCATGGCCCGCCTCGCACCGCGGATCCTCGAAGGCCCCTTGGGATCTCGAGCCGGTGGACTGCTCGGACAGTACCGGATCCGCTATCGGTTCCTCTCCGCCGAATCGGCGAGCCGGGGCTGGGCTGACGACGCAATCGTCGGTCTGCGGCTGCCACGGGCGGACAGCAACCTCGAATCACTGCGTTCATTCACCTGGCAACTGCACAGTTACGGCGACAGTCCAGTTTCTCGACCCGACGTTCCGGATTGGGTTGACGGCCCGCATCGTTTCGGCCCCGATCCTCGCGGACGGCTGCGTTCCGATCGGCTCTACCTCGTCCGCCCCGACGGCTACGTCGCTGCCGCCATACCGGCCACCGGAGGAGAGGCCGATCAGGCGATGCTGCGTTCAGCGCTGCACGCTCATCGGATCATCCGCTGAACGCCCCATTGACGGACCGCAGGGGACTGCTGAGGGTCCGGCTGACTTCACGACTGGATGGAATCCACGATGAATCGAAGTCATGCTGCTCCCTCGGCAGGCCCTCCCCTTCGGAGACGATCCGGCGCGGGCAGTCCCAACCCGCGCTGGAGCGGACTCGCTTCAGGCGACGTTCAAGGGCCCGACCACGCGGTGCCTGGCGATGACGAAATCGCCGTTGCGTTCGCACTCCTGCAACTCGAGGTCGAAAGCACCTCCGAACAGCGGCTTGCCCGAGCCGAGCATCACCGGCGCTATCGAGACCATCACCTCGTTGAGCATACCGGCCTCGGCGAACTCCGCCGCCAATCCACCGCCTCCCATCACCCACACATCGCGTCCGTCTGCAAGGGACTCGATCGCGCCGCGATGATCGGCTGGTGTGCCGGAGACGAACGAGACGTGCTCGTTCGCCGGTTCCAGGTCGCGGTGAGTGAAGACGACGGTGGGGATCTCCGGCAGCCACGCCCGTTCGTGCTCGAGCACCCACAGATACGTGGTCGAACCCATGATCTGTACGCCCACGTCGGAGAGGAACGCGGTCGTGTTCCCCGGTCCGTCTTCATCGATGTGCTGTTTGAACAGCCAATCGAGTGAGTCGGAATCGTCAGCGAGGAACCCGTCAAGGGTCGTTGCGGTGTAATAGCGATAACGAGTCATGACAAGCCTCCAGAGACGCGTCGGTGCCAAGTGATCGGATCGGGGTCGAGACGGTCGGTATCGATGCCGGACTGCCCCAGCATCCAGCGAGCAACCTGTCGGCGATGCGCCGAGAAGGTCAGGACGTGAGCGAGGATCTGCGAGAGCAGGAATGACTCAGGCGGATCGCAGAGCGCGTCGATGACACGATCGCCCCACGCGCCTCGACGTTCGACATCCCGGGTCATGGCGAGCCAACGCACCGAGATCTCGGAGTGCCGGCGGCGCAGACTCACAGCATCGACCTCCCCTCCGAGGTCGGGTTCGTCCTCACCTTCGATGCTTGCGAGCCATGGGAGCTTGTCCAAAGCCAGATGTCGAACCACCTCGGCGAGCGAGGATTCGTCCCCGGCCCACGGCAGCACCTCATGACCGGGCATCCTCTCACGCCGGTATTCCTCGTCGGGAACCGCCTCGGCTGCGGCCAGCACCGCATCGGTGTCCTCGAGATCGTGCCGGACCATCAGGGCGACGACATCGCCAGCAGATTCCTCCTGCTCGGCATCGACATAGAGCACCGTCGGGGAATGGAAGTGGATTCCGTTCGGTGCCGGCAGCCAGTGGCCACGTTCGTCGACTGACGGTATGACGCTGGGAAGGCAGCCGAACGCTCGAGAGAACGCCCGCGAAAACCCGTCAACCGAGTCATATCCGGCAGCGAATGCCGTGTCAGTGACGGTCCGTCCACGCTGCAGCTCCCACGCTGCGCGTTCAAGCAGGACCCGACGCCTCAACGCCGAAGGGGATTCCCGAGCAGCCTGACTGATCTGCCTGCTGAAGTGGAAAGTCGAAGAGAACACGTTCGCAGCAAAGCTGTCCAAGGCAGCGCCCTCCTCGTAGTCGTCGAGGACTGAGTCCAAGAGCTCCCTGACGCGGTCGCGCCCTGATCTTCGTTCGTTCATTTCTCCAGTATGGGCGGGGCAAGGCCCATTCCGCCCGACCGATCTTGCTCATGCGGTCCTCGGCGGAGACGCGATCGTCATGGCCGCAATGACGACTGCCGCAGGAATCCGGAGCTGGCGCGTGCGAAATATGAGGGGACGCACGATTCCCTTATTGTGACGATAGCGCTCAGTGTGGGCATCTGCCTCTGGGCCATCGTCGCCGTGCTGCACAATGCAGTCATCAACAGGACAGCCGCGAACGAGAACAACGAAGAAACGGATACGGATATGACAAAGGCACAGTCGGCAGCCTCCTCGGCAGTTTCGGGGGCCTCAGCAACCACCCGGTCGGACGAGGCCGAAGGCCGCGTCTCTGCCGGCGAATCGGACCTTGTCCAGCTGCGGAAGGCCATCTCACTGGCTGAGGACTCGAAGAACCGCGGCAGCCATCCCTTCGCTTCGACGGTCGTCGCAGCCGACGGGACCGTGCTGGCTTCCGCAGGCAACAACTCGCTGCCTCCCACCGGTGATCCCACACAGCACGCGGAGCTGCGGGCCGCATCGGCGGCAGCGCGACAGTGCTCTCCGGAAGAACTGGCCGAAGCGACGCTGTACACAAGTGCCGAACCCTGCGTGATGTGTACCGGGGCCGTCTATTGGACGGGCATCGGCCGGATCGTCTACGCGCTCTCGGAGCGACGGCTGCTGGAGCTGACCGGAGATGATCCCGAGAACCCGACCTTCGACCTTCCCTGTCGTGAGGTTCTGTCCCGCGGCCAGCGAGTGATCGAGGTCGTCGGGCCAGTGCTGGAGGACGAAGCCGCAGCCGCTCATGAGGGGTTCTGGACTCGTAGGACGAACTGACCTAGGAGGGGCAGTGTTCGCTGTCGCTCCTCTCGTCACGGTACCGTGGTGTCGACTTGCAGGGCAGCTCTCCAGCCAAGTGCGCTTTTTGCGCCTGCCGTGCGGGGCTCGCTGGTCCGATTGTCAGAAAGCAGGTGAGCGATGAACCGGTCTCTCCAGGTCCACGGCAAGCCCGTCGACGAACACACGCGGTGCGTCCACTACGGGACCCGACTCGACATCGTCGCGATCCGCTTCTTCTGCTGCGACCGGTACTTCCCCTGCCATCTCTGTCACTCGGAGACGACCGACCACCCGGCCGAGCAGTGGCCGCGCGAGCAGTTCGACCAGCCGGCGATCCTGTGCGGAATGTGCTGGTCCGAACTGTCGATCGATACGTACAAGAGCGTCGACGCCTGCACGGAATGCGGTGCCGCATTCAATCCCCGATGCGCGGCGCATTCGGACTACT
>DWZN01000245.1 GCA_019117545.1 Candidatus Brevibacterium intestinavium | reverse complement strand
CGCGTCTCCATCTTCATCGCAGAGACCACCGCCACCTCATCGCCGGCCTCGACCTCGGCGCCGTCGTCGACGAGGTAGTCGACGAGGCTGCCGGGCACCGGCGCGGTCACCGCCCCAGCATCTTCGCCGCCTGCGCTCTCTTGTCCTTCCCCGCTCGCCGAGGCGGTCGCACCGGAGGCACCCGCACCGGCCGCGGCGCCGAGGGCGGTCAGCAGCCGCGCGGGCAGACCGATGGAGGTCAGCTTCCCGTCGAGTTCGATGGGCAGGCGCTGCAGTTCCTCCTCGGCGATGGGGGCCGGTCGCTTCTGCTCCTCGAGGCGCGGGAGCAGTTCGGTTTCGATCCACTGCGTGTGAATGCCCTCCACGTCGTCGGCACCGAGCCCGGTGAAAGCCTCATCGGACAGGATCTCCAACGAACACGGCAGCACCGTGGCCGGTCCCTCGACGTGCAGCTCCTTGGCCGCAGCGACCGTGCGGGCGATCGCCGTCTGCCGGTCGGGGCCGGAGACGATGAGCTTGGCGAACAGCGAATCGAAGGCCGACTGCACGGTGTCCCCGGCCCGGACGCCGGAATCCCAGCGGACTCCGGGGCCGCCGGGGACGTCGAGGACATCGAGGCGCCCCGGGGTGGGCAGGAAGCCGCGTCCGGGATCCTCGGCGTTGATCCGCAGCTCGATCGCATGACCGGCCGGCTGCGGGGTCGAGTCGAGGGACAGCCCCTGGCCGAAGGCGATGGCCAACTGCTCGGCGACGAGATCGACTCCGGAGGTCGCCTCGGTGACGGGGTGTTCGACCTGGAGTCGGGTGTTGACCTCGAGGAAGGTCATGGTCCCGTCGGCGGCCAGCAGGAATTCGACGGTACCGGCGCCCCGGTAGTCCACCTCGGCGCAGATGGCCTCGGCCGAACGGTGGAGACGCTCCCGCTGCTCGGCCGACAGCCCCGGCGCGGGGGCCTCTTCGATGAGCTTCTGGTTGCGGCGCTGGGCCGAGCAGTCGCGATCGCCGACGGCCACGACGCGCCCCTGCCCGTCGCCGACGATCTGGACCTCGACGTGGCGAGGCCGCTCCAAGTACTTCTCGACGAAGCATTCGGACCGGCCGAAGGCCTCGGTCGCCTCACGGGTGGCCGCATCGAAGGCGGAGGCGACCTCGGTCAGCTCGTGGACGATCCTCATCCCGCGCCCGCCACCGCCGTGGGCTGCCTTGATGATGATCGGCAGCCCCGCCTCGGCGGCGAAGGACTCGGCCTCGCCGGCATCGGCCAGCGGACGGTCGATGCCCGGAGCCAGGGGAGCCCCGACCTTCTGCGCCAGCTGCCGGGCGGTGACCTTGTCGCCGAGCGCCGTGATGGTCTCGGCGGTCGGTCCGATCCAGATCAGCCCCGCGTCCTCGACTGCGGCCGCGAAGTCGGCGTTCTCCGACAGGAAGCCGTAGCCGGGGTGGACGGCGTCGGCGCCCGAGGCGCGTGCCGCGGCCAGGAGCGCGTCGATGCTGAGGTAGGTCTCGCCCGCGGTGGTTCCGGGCACGGCGAAGGCGGCATCGGCGAGCTGCACGTGCAGGGCATCGGCGTCCTGATCGGCGTAGACGGCCACCGAGGTGTGCCCGGTCTGGGCGCAGGCGCGGATGATGCGGACGGCGATCTCGCCGCGATTGGCGATGAGGATTGTCGACATGTCTCAGCTTTCGTTCTGGCGATTCGTGGTCGAGCGCGACCCGGTGGTGAACCGCAGCCTGACCCCAGGGGGCAGCTGCGCGGCGAAGTCGACGTCGTCGACGCTGGCGATGATCGGGTAGCCGCCGGTGAGCGGGTGGTCGGGGCCGAACAGCACCGGTTGCCCGCTCGGCGGGACCTGCAGGGCTCCGGTGACCGCGCCCTCACTGGGCAGCTCCCCGGTGCGGGCGCGTTCGAGCGCGACCTGCCCCGACAGGCGCAGACCGACCCGATCGGACTCGTGGGTGACCGTCCACTCCTGGCTCAGCAGGGTCTCGATCCCGGCCGAGGTGAACCAGTCCTCGCGGGGACCCAGCGTCACCGTCATCGTCACGGTCTGTCCGGGGCGCGGAAGCGCGCACTCGGATCTCGGATGCGGGTCGACCAGGTGGGGTGCGGTCCTCGGATCGTGCAGGCTCAGGCGGCTGCCCCGGTCCAGGGCGGCCGGGCCGAGTCCGGCCAGTGTGTCGGTCGAGGCGCTGCCCAGGGCCGTGTCGACGTCGATGCCGCCGCGCAGGGCCAGATATCGGCGGGCGCCCTGATCGGTGCCGCCGAGTTCGAGTTCGTCTCCGTCGGCGATCGCGAAGGCCTCGCCGAGGCGGGGCCGATGGATCGTCCCGTCGGCCCCGGTCACGGTGATCGATCCTGCGGCTCCCGTGACCGCGGCCACGCCGTCACCGATCACGCGCAGCACGGCGCCGCCGCCGAAGCTTTCGAGCCCGGCCGCGGATTCTGCATTGCCGACCAGCCGATTGCCCCTTCGCAGCGCCGTGCGATCGGCGGCACCGGCACCGGAGACGCCCATCGAGTTGAACCCGGGCCGACCGAGGTCCTCGATCAGCAGCTGCAGGCCGGGTCGGACGACTTCGACAGCATGCCCCGCAGCGCTCGTCGCGTTGCCCGGCGCGTTCTCCGCGTCTCCCGCTGCCGCAGACGAATCCGTTTCCGCTGCCGCAGACGACCCCGCCTCCACCGCCTCAGACGAGCGCGCCTCCACCGCCGCGGACGACGCCGAAGCCGACGCATCGTCTGCGCCCGCGCCGGCGCCGAGGTCGACGGATTCGCGTTCGGCCTCGACGAACCGCACGATCGTGCCGGGCACGAACAGGGCCGGCGGCTGCCGGTCGAGATCCCACAGTCTCGCCTCCGTGCGCCCGATGAGCTGCCAGCCGCCGGGGGAGGACCGGGGGTAGACGCCGGTGAATTCCCCGGCCAGGGCGACCGCGCCGACGGGCACACGGGTGCGCGGTGACGACCGCCGAGGCACGTCGAAGAGCTCATCGTCACCGGCGAGGTAGCCGAAGCCGGGGGCGAACCCGGCGAACGCGACCTGCCAGGTCGCGGCCTGATGGCGGGCGATCACCTCGGCGGGGGAGACGGAGAGGAGTTCGGCCACCTCGGCGAGGTCCTCGCCGTCGTAGCGGACATCGATGGTGACCTCCCTGGCCTCACCGGTCGAGGAATCGGTCCTCTCGAGCCCGCGGATGGCCTCCTCGAGGGAGTCGGCCCCGGTGCGGCGCGGATCGAAGCTGATGAGCACGGTGCGGGCAGCGGGGACGAGTTCGACGACGCCGGGCAGACCGGCTGCCTCGAGGCTGCGATGCAGCGCCATCGTCGCGGTCAGGTCCTCGCATTCGACGAGGAGGTGGCGGCGGGAGGCGGTGTGGAAAGTCAGCGGGGAAGCGGTCATCAGCGATAGGTGTCTTCCGGTTCGTCGGTGATGAACATGCGGCCGGGCGAGTGGGTGATCGCGAACGGCACGGCAGAGTCCCGGATGGCCGCCTGCGGGGTGACTCCGCAGGCCCAGAACACGGGGATGTCGCCTGCGGCGATGACCGGCGGATCGCCGAAGTCCGGGGAGTCGAGGTCGTCGATGCCGATCCGGCCGGGTTCGCCGATGTGGACCGGGGCGCCGTGGACGGCGGGGAAGCGGTCGGTGATGCGCACCGCCTCGGCGACCTGGGCGGCGGGAATGGGACGCATGGACACGACCATATCCCCTCCGATGCGCCCGGCCGGGGCACACGCGGTCGAGGTGCGATACATCGGCACATTGCGCCCGGCCTCCTGGTGGCGGATCGGGATGCCGGCCTCGCTCAGGCCCGATTCGAAGGTGAAGGAGCAGCCGATGAGGAAGGACACGAGGTCGGGATGGCGGTCCCAGACCTCGGTGACGTCGGTGACCTCATCGCTGAGGCGCCCGTCCTGCCAGATGCGGTAGCCGGGCAGATCGGTGCGCAGGTCGCTGCCGGGCGCCAGAGCCGATTCGACCTGCCCGGGTTCGACGACGTCGATGACCGGGCACGGTTTCGGGTTGCGCTGAGCGAACAGGAGCACGTCGAAGGCCCAGTCGGCGGGCACGCAGATGAGGTTCGCCTGGACCAGGCCCGCAGCCATCCCCGAGGTGGGGCCCGAGAACCCGCGCCGGATCCGCAGCCGTGCCTGCGCACCGGCCGAGAGCCCGGCGGCCGGTGGCCCGGTCGCCGAGGTCGCGCTCATCGCCCGGCCCCGGCGAAGGCCGAGACGGCGACACCCTCGGACTCGAGGAGGGCGCGGGCCGCGCGTGCCATGTCGATCGAGCCCTGCGAGTCGCCGTGGAAGCAGATCGACTGCGCGTCGACGTCGATGAGGCTGCCGTCGATCGCCTCGACCTGACCGGTCGTGACGAGGCGCAGCACCCGTGCGGCCACGGCGTCCGGGTCACTGAGGACCGCGTTCGGCTCCGACCGGGAGACCAGGGAGCCGTCGGGATTGTAGGCGCGGTCGGCGAAGGCCTCGGCGGCCACATTCAGCCCCGCCTCGGCGGCGATGCGGTTGGCGACGCTGCCGGCCAGACCGAGGAAGACGAGCGAGTCGTCGATGGCCCTGACGGCATCGACGACGACCTTCGCCTGCGCCTCATCGCGGACGATCGCATTGTAGAGACCGCCGTGGGGCTTGACGTAGGCGACTTCGCCGCCGACGCCCGTGGTCAGTCCGATCAGCGCCCCGATCTGGTATTCGACCTGGGCCTGCAGGGTCGCTGCCGGAACGTCGAGGGCGCGCCGGCCGAAGCCCTCGTAGTCGTCGTATCCCGGGTGGGCGCCGATGACGACACCGCCCTTGACGGCGGCATCGACGGTGGCGTGGATGCCCTCGGGGTTGCCGGCATGGAACCCGCAGGAGACGTTGGCGCTGGTGACCAGGCCGAGCATGGCCGCATCGTCGCTGACGACACGGTCAGGGACGTTCTCTCCGAGGTCCGAGTTGAGGTCGATTCTGGTTTCGCTGTTGGTCGACATTGTCACCCTCCGATTCCGATCATTGCGAAGATGGGGCCGATGGACTGCACGGCTGTGTACCACGTGACCAGTGTTGCCGCGGTGCCGATGATGAGCAACCACTTCGGATAGGAATCCGTGCGCAGCAGCTGCGGTCGGAACCAGCCGATGTACATGAAGATCGTCAGGCCGATGGGCAGGATGAGCCCGTTGAAGCCGCCGACGAAGACGAGCAGCGTCGCCGGTGCGGTGCCCACGGCGAGGTAGACGATGAGGGAGACGACGATGAAGGCCACCGTCGCCAGCTGCAGCGGCCAGCCGCCGTCGAGCCGTCGGGAGAAGGCGGAGAGGAACGTCGCCGAGGTATAGGCGGCGCCGATGACCGAACTCAGTGCCGCGGCCCAGAAGATCGCCCCGAAGATGCGCATCCCGGCGTCGCCGAGCACAGCTGCGAAGGCCTGTCCGGCGGGGTTCGCGACGGTCGATTCGAGGTCGATGGCGACGCCGGCGGCGACGACGCCGAGGATGGCCAGGAACAGCACATAGCGCATGATCCCGGTGACGAGGATGCCCGAGAGCGCCGAGCGCATGACCGAGCCGGCATTGTCAGGACCCGTCTTGCCCGAGTCGAGGTAGCGGTGGGCGCCCGAGTAGGTGATGTAGCCGCCGACGGTGCCGCCGACGATGGTGGTCACGGTCGCGAAGTTGATGGTGTCGGGAACGAAGCTCTGCTTGATGGCCTCACCGACGGGCGGGCTGGAGACGATCGCGACGATGCAGGTGAGGACGATCATTCCGATGCCGAGGATGAGTACGACGGCGTCGACGACCTTGCCTGCGCGTTTGAACAGGAAGATGCCGATGGCCAGGACGCCGGTGACCAGGCCGCCGAGCTTCGGGTCGATGCCCAGCAGGGCGTTGAGGCCGAGCCCGCCGCCGGCGATGTTGCCGATGTTGAAGGCCAGACCGCCGATGACGATGAGGATCGACAGGATGATGCCCGTGCCGGGGATCGCGGCGGAGGCCAGCTGCGCGGCCCGTTTGCCCGAGGAGGTGATCATGCGCCAGATATTGAGCTGGATGGCGATGTCGATGAGGATCGACGCGAGGATCGCGAAGGCGAAGGCCGCTCCCATCTGCGCGGTGAACGTGGCCGTCTGCGTGATGAAGCCGGGGCCGATCGCCGAGGTGGCCATGAGGAAGATGGCCCCGACGATGGCGCTGCGGCTGATCTTCGCGACGAGTTCGGTCCGGGGCGCGAGCGATCCGTCCGAGGCTGATTCCGACTGGTGGTCCGGTGTGGGTGAGTCCGGTGCGTGTGGCATGGAAGTCTCCGACTGTCTCTGCGGTCAAGGGCGCTTCCGGAAGGTGTCGCCGGTCAGGGGACAGCGGTGTCTGTGTCCTGGCACACCCCGAAGAAGTGATAAACAATCTAACATTCATTGTTCAACAAAGATAGACTCAGATCACACATTCGCATCGCTGCCGTGGGGGCTCGAGGTGCTGTTCGGGCTCAGGGGTCATTAGGATGGAGATGTGAATCATGACTCATCCCTGGTCAACAGGCTCACCGACCGGCTCATCGCAGGAGAGCTCCGTCCCGGCGACCGACTGTCCGAGGCGTCCCTGGCGAAGGAGTTCGACGTCTCCCGCAATACGCTGCGTGAGGCCTTCCGAGTCCTCGGCGAGCAGGGGCTGGTCACCCACATCCCGCACCGAGGCGTGTCCGTGGCCTCACCGAGCATGGCCGATGTCGTCGACATCTACCGGGTGCGCCACCATGTCGAGTGCTCCGTCCTCGAACGCGCCCCGCGCAACCACCCGAACCTCGAGCGGATGGAGACCGCTGTCGCCGCGGCCGAGAAGTCCGCGGCCGCCGAGGACTGGCTGGCGGTCGGGACGGCGAACATGGCCTTCCACAACGCCGTCGTCTCGCTCTCGGACAGCAGGCGGCTGGCACGGTCGTTTTCCAATGTGCTCGCCGAGCTGCGGCTGGCCTTCCTCAAGGTCGAAGTCCTCGACTTCCTCCACTCTCCCTTCATCGACCGCAATCGGGAGATCATCGAGGCCTACAGCGATGAGAGCCCGGCCGCCGCGGCCGAGAGGCTGCGCGTCTACCTCGGCGATTCCGAACGGCAGGTCCTCGGGGCCTATGCCCGTGCCGGTCAGGACTGATCGGTCGGACGGCGGAGGCGGACGAGGACCATGCCGACGATGATGCACGCGAGATAGCAGACCGCCAGGGCGGACCACCCCGGCGTGTAGTCGCCGGTGAGGTCGATCCCCGAGCCCACGAGCACCGGGCCGAGGGCGAATCCCAGATACATCCCAGAGGCGACCAGCCCCGAGGCGATGCCGACGCGGCCGGCGGGCGTGAGCGCGACGACACCGGAGTTGATGACGACGTTCGCCGCGAGCGGGAACAGCGCGTGGCCGGTGATGCCGGTCCACAGCAGGGCGGTGACGTGCCAGTGCTCGACGACGATGAGGCAGACCATGGCGAGGATGCCGCCGAGGCTCATCAGCTGGATGAGCACGGCCGGACGGCCGAGCCGGCCGGTGACCCTGCCCCACAGGATGCGGGCGACGATGCCGATCACCCCCATGATCGCCAGCATCGTGCCGGCCAGTTCGATGGGATAGTCGACCGTCTGGACGGCGAACAGCGACGCGTAGGCGTTGACGCCCTGGGTGCCGACGGCGTTGAGGAACGAGCAGACGGTCAGCAGCCACACGGCCGCCGGCAGCCTGCGTGAAGGCGCGCCGTCGGACTCGGTGGCAGCGGCGGGTCGGGGGACCGGCGTCGGGGTCGACGCCTGCGTCATACGGGTGACGACGAACCAGGCGATGACGAGCATGACACCGCAGATGACGGCGAACATCAGTCCGACCCCGGTCCAGCCCAGTGCCTTGCCGACGATGGGGACGGTGAGGCCGCAGAAGAGCAGTCCGAACTGGACCCCGGACTGTTTGAGTCCCATCCACATGCCCCGCCGCGCGAGCGGGACCTCGGAGGCGATGATCCTGTTCGTCACCGGATTCGACACCGCTTGGGCCGGTCCGGCGATGACGGCGGCGGTGAGCAGGGCCGCATAGGTGGGTGCGGAGATGCTGACGAGGAAGGCCACGGCCATGAGACCGAAGACCAGGGTCAGCTGCAGGCGCACGGGCATCCGGTCACTCAGGGCGCCGAGGACGGTGGCGCTGAGTCCGGCGATGAGGAAGACGATCGTGATGATCAGACCGTACTGGCCCTCGGTGATGTCATAGGTCTCGATGATCTGCGGGCTGAGCGCGCTGAGACCGTAGTTGAGGACCGGTCCGGCCGCCATGGCGGCGATGAGCACGAACAGCAGGATGCCGGGCGGTCGTCGGTCTTCGGTCGGGGCCATGGTGCCCGATCCTAAAGGCGACAAGGCCGCCTGGGGTCATGAGTCCACGGAATGGATGCTTCTGCGCTCTTCGGCTCAAGCGGTGCGCCGGTGTGTGGGTGTGCGTGTGAGCGGGGTTGGTGACTCGGTATGAAAATGACGAAAGCCCCTCACAGGACATCATGCCTGGTGAGGGGCCTTATCTCGTGTGCGCCCCCCGGGACTCGAACCCGGAACCCACTGATTAAGAGTCAGTTGCTCTACCAATTGAGCTAGAGGCGCGTGCCGCGCTCGTTGCGCAACGAGAATTAATATTACTCAGGTGCTCGACCATCATGCAAACCGAGACCGGGCCGATCCATGTTTTGTGATGAACGTCGCAAGCCCCAGGTCAGAGGCCGATTCCGGACCTCACAGGTACATTCCCGCGCTCGAGACCTCGGCCGGTTCGGAGATCGCGTGGACGTCGCGCTCACGCAGGAGCACGTACACCTGTCCCTCGAGTTCCACCTCGGCGAGTTCGGCTGGATCGTAGAGGACGGTGTCACCGAGGCCGGCCTGCCTCACATGCGGGCCGGCCGCCACCACCTTGCCCCAGACGAGGCGCCGTCCCATGCTGGCGGTGGCAGGGATGACGATGCCGGCCGAGGACTTGCGCTCACCGGACTCCGGACCGGGTTCGAGCAGGATCCGGTCGTGGAGCATCCGGATCGGAAGGGCGGAATCAGCCACGCTTGTTCCGACCGGACAGACCGACGATGAGGGCGGCGACTCCGAGGACCGTGCCGGCGCCGAGGGCGAGGGCCTCGGGCTTGGGAGAGCCGTCGTCTTCGACGACTCCGGACTTCGCCTTGTTGACCGCACGTGTGACAAGCACCTTCGGGTGGATGCGGCCGACGAGTTCGTCGATGCTGTCCGCGATGCGCTCCTCACGCAGACGGATCGACTCCGCGAGCTGTGCGGTTGTCGCCTGGTCGACGGTCACATCTGAGGTGTAGACGTTGTCAGTCATCGGGTCGAGTCCTCCCGGTCGAGAATGCCTGTTTGCGTCTGTGGCCCTCTGCCACAGTGCTTCGCTGTCCAGCTTAGCGGCTGGGAACTGCGAGTGTCAGATATCGGACGTGGTTCGACGGAATCTTACGATCTCGACCGTGGCGTCCTCCGGCATGGTGGGGTAGTGGGAGCGGAGGTTCGCCAGATAGCGCTGCAGACCTGTGGGCCGGGTGAGCTCGAGGTCGCCGGCGGTCAGCGCGTCCAGACGCTTGCGCGCCACCGAGGTGATGTCGACGGCAATGGTGCCATGCTCGGTGTCCTCGAAGTAGGCCAGGGCCGGACCCGTGCGGTGGGATTCGTTCCAGCGCACCGACAGGGTCTTCGTGCCCGTGCGGACAGCGTCGAAGTACCGGGCGCTGAGGCGCAGCAGACGCATCGGTGCGGCATCCGGGTGGCGATAGGCGTGCGGCAGGAGCGCGGGGACCGCAGCGATCGTCTCCCCACCCGTGGCTCTGTCGGGCAGGATGAGCAATGCATCGGGGTGGAGGTCGAGGATGACCTGCCGGCAGCGACCGCACGGTGAGAGCACACCTCTGTCGTGGTCGCCGACCGCGGCGATCGTGACTAGGGGACCGGCTCCGGCCGCTGCTGCGGTGCCGATGGCCACGATCTCGGCGCAGGAGCCGCCGGTGAAGTGGTTGACATTGACGCCCGTGTGGATGCGGCCGGTGGTGTCCATGGCGGCCGCTGCGACGGTGTGGTGGGCGTCGGCTCCGAGGCTGCTTGCGAGCTCTCGGGCCGAGGCGATCACCCGCAGTTCGGAGTCGAAGAGGTCCATGCGGGCGTCATTCCTGCTTTCCGCGACGTCCCATGAGGTAGATGATGAAGCCGACTGCGGCCATTCCGGAGGCGGCGAGGACGAAGACCGGCCAGGAGCTGACGATGGTCGAGATGATGGACTCGCCGAACGAGGGCGAGGGGTTCTGGTCCGCCCGGGGCGAGGGCTGGTCGCCGCCGGTGATGAGATCGGTGTCGTCCTTGGGAGTGGGAGCGTCGGGGTTCTGCGGCACCGGGTCCGAATAGTCGGGGTGCTCGGAGTCGTCCTCGTCGCCAGGCAGCCATTCGTCGCCGGTGGTTCCGGGAATGGTCTCTCGTCCGTCCTGAGAGCCGTTGCCGGTCGACGGGTCCGGGGTGCTGCCGTCGGCGTCGGCCGTGCCCAGTGAGGAGCCGGAACCGTCATCGTCGTCCTCGGAATCCTCTGAGCCTTCGTCCTCACCGGAGTCCGAGCCCGAGGCGGAGGAATCCGAGTCGCTGCTGCGCGAGCCCTCGGCCCGCGAGTCTGAGTTCGAGTTCGAACCGTCGGAGTCCTTATCGGCCGGGGAGTCGGCCCGATCATTCGACCCGGAGTCCTTCGAGGCGACGCTGTCAGACGAGGTATCGCTGTCGTCGGAGGTGTCGCCGCGGGCGGCCGAAGCGGAGTCGGAGCTGCTGTTCGAGTCGGAGCCGCTGCCGGAGTCGCTGTCGGCGCGGGAACCATCCGCGTTGCCGTTCGCCGAGGTCGTCGAATCGCTGTTGGGGTCGGAGTTCGCAGTGCCTCCGGCAGCGGACCCGTCCTTGTCGTCGGTATCGGAATCCGAGCCGCCCGAAGCCTTACTGTTCGCGTTGTCGTTGCGATCCGGATACTTTTCGCCCTTGGCGATGATGGTCTGCCCGTCGGAGGTGAAGGTCCACTTGGGACTGGGGCCGCCCTCAGGGAAGTTCTCGAACTCCATCGGTTCGTCTCCGCCGGCAGGCATGATCTCGCCATCGTCATTGAATTCGAAGCTGCTCGGTGCTGCGGCTGTATCGGTCGCCTCAGCGACGGACTGCCCACTGTCATCGGTGTCCGAATCGTTGGCGGCGGACCGAGTGGTGTCATCGCCAGTGGAGTCCCGCGAATCTTGAACCGGGATCCTGACTCTGTCTCTGTCGTCTGTGGGGCCGTCGAAGGTTTTACCGACCCAGCTCTCTGGAAGGTCGCTTGGATCGACCTTTAGAACCTTGGTGGTCGGGTTCCAACCCGCCTTGAGCTCACCGTCGATCTCGCATGGTTTGCCGGGATCGGGCGTCGTTTCACAGCGGTCGTCGGGCTCGTCGCCGCCGTCGTTCGAATCACCGTTAGTGTCCTTGCCTGACTCGTCTTCGTCGGCGGAGTCGGCACCGGTGTCTGCTTCGGCATCGGACCCGGAGGCATTGGAACCGTCGGCGGCGCTGGTTGCATCAGCGGAATCGGCTCCGCCAGATCCGCCGGCCGCTTCGGTGTCCGCCTGTCCGGCACTAGCAGTCTCAGTGGGGCTCGGCTGCCCGAGAGCAGGAGGCGCATCGATTGTGCCGGTGATCGGCAGTGCTACCAGAGCAAGCGCAGTGCCGATGGCGGCGATTCTGCGGTTGAACTGGTGTGAAGCTGGCACTGCGTTCCTTCGCGGTGGGGATTCCGGCACAATTGGGTCAAGGGGACATGACGTACAGGCACATCGGTCCCATCCTAATGTCTCGACCAGATGTGTTAAAGCCTGGGGTGCCTGGCCGTGGCTGGCGCGAATCAGCGATCGTGGGAGTCGGACTTCTTCGGATAGGCCCGAACAGTGGAGTCATCTCCCAGCACGAGGGCCTCCTCGCCGTCATTGACGACTGCGAGGAGATCGGTGTCGGTCTTGAACGCGTGCTTGCCGGCCAGCAGGCACGAGGTGTTCGTGTCCATGGTGCAGGGGACGATGTTCCCACGCGGCTCCGAGAGGTGGACGTCGCGGCTGGAGACGTCCGTGAGCAGCAGACCGGAACGCAGATCGAAGAGATAGGGGCCGATGTAGGCGCGCTCGCCCGCCTGGCCGCGCACCCAGGACTTCTCGCCGACGATGTCGGTGGTGGTGGTCACGGTGGACAGGATCGACCCGTCATCGAGGGAATGGACGACCAGCTGGATCCGATGCCCCGAGTTCGTCGAGGCGCCCTGTTCGCCCCAGAGAGTGATGGCCTTCCCATGCCCGGCCGAGATCCAGTCGATGATCTGCAGCTCATCGGCGGGGCGCTCGAGTTCGATGCTGCGCTCCTCGCCGGTCTTGACGTTCTTCGCCTTGACCGGACCGTTCCAATCGGAGCTGTAGAGCTCGTCGTTCTCGATCGCCATCGGGGTCGAACCCGCCTTCGGGGTCGGCACGTTCTCCAGCCCGTCGGTGGAGAAGGTCGAGAGCTGGTTGCCGGATTTGATGAGCACGGACTTGCCCGCCGAGGTGATGCGCGCATCCTGCGGAAGCTGATAGGACTTCGGTTCCTTCTCCCCGTCGAAGAGCGCCTCGGCGGTGTCCCCTGACTGCCACAGCAGTGCCGGCTGGCCGTCGATGACGGTGTCGACGGCGAAGGTCGGGGCCTCATCGATCGTGGTCTTGTAGCGGGTCTTGCCGGTGTCGGCGTCGAGGACCTCGAGTCGGTTCTTGTAGACGAGGAGCACGCCGCGATCCGAGGCGGTCACTGAGGCCCGCTTGGGCACTTCGGTCTCCCAGATGGGGGAGTTGTCGAAACCCGGCACAACATCGTCGGTATCGTCGACGGAGAGTTCCGAAGCCGGGTTGAGCTGCTGCTCGGAACCGATCGTCTGCGGAGTCTCTGAGCTGTCGACAGGGACGATGTTGGGAACGACGAACGCGCCGATCATGAGGATCGCCAGGCCGATGAGCACGAGACCCGGAACCGTGATCTTCTTCAGCCTCTGCGGACGATTGCGCGGGGAGCGCTTGGAGTGCTTGCGCACCCGGGTCTTCTTCACCTTCGGCGCGGCCGGGGCGGCAGGGCCCGAGAACGGGGTGCCGAGGGGATAGCCCTCACCGCCGTCGGCTGTGGCTTCAGCCGAACCGTCTGCCGCCTCGGCGGCACCAGCGGCATCGCCCGAGGATTCGCCGCCGTCCGAAGAATCGGCACCGTCTGAAGACTCGGCAGGAGTCGGCTGTTCGGTGCTCTCTGAGGGATCGGCGGTCTGCGATGATCCGGAAGCCGCCGATGGCTGCGTCCCCGCCGCGGATGCGGTCGCCTCGGCGTCGGTGCGCTGGTCTGCCCGGTCTGCGGAATCCGTTGCCTCAGCGTCTGATTCCGCACTGGCGCCGCTGCCTGCCCGTGCCGAGGAAGAGGCGAGTTTCCCGTTCTCGTCGATGGAGACCTCGGTCTTCTTCGCACCGTCGTCGATCGTCACGCTCAGCGCAGTTGCGGTCTCGCGTGCATAGTCACCGAGGTAGGCGATGGCCTGTCCGGTGTCGGAATAGCGACTCGTCGCCCCGTTGAGGGAGATGTAGGTGAACCCGTCGTCGGAGACGGAGATCAACGCACGAGTCATGTACGGGGTTCCTTGAACGATGTCGGGGGCGGGGCCGAACCAATCCTAATGAATATCGGGAGCCGCTCCTACCGGTTTTCTGAAACCGTTATAGATCGCTACTGAATCGTTGCATGTGAGGAGATCTGTGTCTCATTGTGGACGGTGAGCGGTTCTGGTTTGCCCGCCTCCGGAGTGTGAGGTTAAGATGTATCTTGCTGTCTGCGCCTCAGGCGCAGCAGATGTGGTGGGTATAGCTCAGCTGGTAGAGCGCCGCGTTGTGGTCGCGGATGTCGCGGGTTCAAGTCCCGTTACTCACCCCGATCGGAAGGCCCCGTGAACCGTTGGACACAACGCACGGGGCCTTCGTCATGCCGACTCACCGATTCTGGTCTCGGCCATTGCCGGGTCCACGCACGATAATGGTGGTTATGACCATCGACTGCGCACTCACGGTCGTCGGCAGCATCAACGCCGACATCACCGCCAGCACCGAGCGTCTGCCGGCACCCGGTGAGACCGTCGGCGGCGGACGACTGTCGCGATCGCCCGGCGGCAAGGGCGCGAACCAGGCTGCTGCGGCCGCGCGCCTCGGCGCCCGCACCCGGATGGTCGGTGCCGTCGGCCCCGATGCCGAGGGCCGGGCGATGAAGCAGGCCCTGCAGGAGGCCGGAGTCATCGTCGATGACATCGCCGAGGCGACCGTCGAGACCGGGACCGCGCTGATCATGGTCGATGCCGCCGGCCAGAACCAGATCGCCGTGTGCGAGGGCGCGAACGCCGCTGTCGGCCTCGACGAGGTGACCTTCGCCGACGATGAGACCGTGCTCACTCAGCTCGAGATCTCCATGGATGTCATCAGCGAGCTCGCCGCCCGTGTGCCCGGGTATCTCGTCATCAACGCCGCCCCGGCCCTGCCTCTGCCGGCCGAGGTCGTCGACCGGGCCGATCTCATCATCGTCAATGAGACCGAATACCGCCTCCTGCCGCAGCTGGAATCAGCGAAGCTGGTGGCCGTGACCTATGGCGAACACGGTTCGGCCCTGCTGTCCCACGGTCGGCAGGTGGCCTTCGCCGAGGCGCTGCCGCGGACCCCGGTGAGCACCGTCGGCGCCGGTGATGCCTTCTGTGCGGCCCTGACCATCGGGCTGCGGTCGGGACTGACCGGCGAGGCGGCCCTGCGCGCAGCCAACCGAGTCGGGGCCGCAGCCGTGATGGACCCCTCCGCGCGGCCGGACTTCCGCCGCTTCGACCACTACCTCGATGCCTCGACCACCACCTCGAAGGAGCAGCGATGACCGCAGACAACGATGACGCCCTGTTCACCGGCCTCAGCGCCTTCCCGCTGACTCCGCTGCACGGTGAGGACCTCGACGAGGAGGCCTACATCGGCCTCATCGAACGCCTCGTCCTTGCCGGCGTCGATTCGATCACGGCGCTGGGATCCACCGGCTCCTATGTCTATCTCGATCCCGAGGAACGTGCCCGTGTGGCGCAGCTGAGCGTCGATTCCGCCCTCGACATCCCCGTCTTCGTCGGCATCGGGGCGCTGCGGACACGGGATGTGCTGGCCAATGCCCGCACCGCCGAGGCGGCCGGTGCGAAGGGACTCCTGCTCGCTCCCGTCAGCTATCAGCCCCTGACCGATGACGAGGTGTTCGCTCTCTTCCGCACGGTCGCCGAGGAGACATCACTGCCGATCGCGGTCTACGACAACCCGGGCACCACGCACTTCACCTTCAGCACTGAGCTCTATGCCCGACTGGCCGAACTCGAGGCCGTGGCCTCGATCAAGATTCCGGGCGCTGCGCTGTCACCGGCCGGCTGGGACGAGCGCATCGGTGCGATCCGAGCCGCCGTCGGCCACGAGGTGACGATCGGCATCTCCGGCGACGCCTTCGGGGCCGAGGGACTCATCGCCGGCTGCGACGCCTGGTACACGGCCGTCGGCGGCACCCTGCCCGAACCTGTGCTCGCGATCACCCGAGCCGCCGAACTGGGCAATGCCGAGCAGGCGCGTGAACTCTCGGCCGAGCTCCAGCCGCTGTGGGACCTGTTCGCCGAATACGGCGGCAGCCTGCGGGTGACCGCGGCCATCGCCGAACACCTCGGGCTCGTCGGTGACCACAGCCTGCCGCTGCCGATCCACGGACTCGACGAGGCGGCGAGGGCCGAGGTCGCGAAGGTCGTCGAGCAGCTCGGCCTCGTCTGACTCGCCTCAGCGCTCAGCCGTGCGCCGAGGCGAGCCAGCCGGGCTGGTCAGCCGGTGGGCCGTTCAGTCGATCGAACCGATGGGCTCGCGCTTCTCGGCCTGGAACTGGTCCTCGGCGCGGCCGCGGGCCCAATACGCCGAGATCGACAGTGCCTCTCTGGGCACCTCGCGCTCCTTGAGGATCTTCCTGATCGTCTTGATCGTCTCGCGCTCGCCGTGGGCGAAGACCTGCGGTGTGCCCGGCAGCCAGTCGAGATCGCGGACGGAGCTGATGAGCTCCTCGTCCGAATCCACCCATGCGACTTCGATGCCGGCCGGGACGGCGGGCAGCACACGGTCGGCCTCGGCGACGTGGGCCAGGACGACACCGCGAGCGTCCTCGGGCATCGCCTCCAGAGCGGAGCTGACTGCCGGGAGGGCGGAGTGGTCGGCGATGAACAGGTGCCAGTCGGATTCGGCCGAAGGAGCGTATTTGCCTCCGGCCCCGGACAGGACGAGCGTGTCACCGGGCTGGGCGGCCTTCGCCCAGGGCCCGGCGATGCCGTCATCGTCGTGGATGACGAAGTCGATGCTCAGCCACTTGTCGTCCTCATCGATCTCGCGGATCGTGTAGGTGCGCCTGCTCGGCAGCTTCTCCGGGGACTGCTCCCGCAGCTCGGTCAGATCATAGGGCGGGACGAGTCCGTGGGCGGGGTCGGCGAAGAGGAGCTTGACGTACTTGTCGGTCGCATCGTTCGACACGATGTTGTCGAAGGTGTCCCCGCCGAGGCGGATCCGGACGAGGCGCGGGGAGACCTCGGTGACGTCGAGGACGGTGAGGATGGCCTGCTGGCGGGCCGGACGTGCACTGCGGGCGGGGGTGTTCTGTGTGGTGGTCATGTACGACCTTTCTGCAAGGGGTCCTTCCGCTCCGGGGGCCCGCGTCGTGGGACGGTGGGCCGCCTCGGCGCAGAATTTCGGTGAGCCTCACCTTATCAGTCCCGGCATCGGAAAGCCCGGGTGCCTCAGGAGCGTTCGGCCATCTCCCGGCGTCGGTCGTCGCGGATGCGTTTGAGACCCTTGACGGATTTGAGCGAGTCGAGGATCGTCACTCCCGGCAGCGCCGAGTTCGGTCCCTTGCACTGCATCATGTCGTCGGGGTCCATGAGCACCACGCGGATGCCGTCGTCCTCGAGGCGGGACAGCGCCTCGGTGAGCATGGTCCTGGCCACCGAGTTGATCTCATTGACCCGCCGCAGGTCGAGGACGAAGGTGTTCGTGCTCGCCCCCGGCTCGTCCATGGCCCTGATGACGTTCTCCGAACCGCTCCACTGGATGAGCCCCTGCAGGCTGCAGATGCGGACCATCTTGCCCTGCCCGTCGACGAAGCGGCGGTCGCGGCGGATGATCGAACGGGCCGGTTCCGGAGCGTCCATGATGTGCAGGCTCATCCGGTTCGACAGATCTTGGAAGATCTTCGCTCCGCGCACGCTCGTGCCGTGCTTGTCCAGGCGCGGTGAGAAGGTCGCCACTCCGACCTGACCGGGCATGACGCCGAAGACACCGCCGGAGACTCCGCTCTTGGCCGGGATCCCGATCTCCGTCATCCAGTCACCGGCGGCATCGTACATTCCGCAGGTCATCATCACTGCCAGCACCTGTCGGTTGACTCGGGGTGAGAGCACGTGCTCGCCGGTGACGGGATTGATGCCGCCGCCGGCCAGGGTCGCTGCCATGATCGCCAGGTCCTTGACGGTGACGAGGATCGAGCACTGTTCGATATAGCCGCGGACGACCTCGTCGGGATCGTCGTAGAAGATGTCGTAGGACCGGAGCATGTTCGCGATCGCGACATTGCGGTAGGCCTCGCGCCATTCGCCGTCGGCGACGTCCTCGTCGATCGTCAGCTCCCGACCGGCGAACCGGGACAGCCCGGCCCGGACGATCTCGGTGCGCTCGGCCAGACCGGCCCCGGGCTCGCCGAGGATCGAGTGGATGGTCATGGCCCCGGCGTTGATCATCGGGTTGAGCGGTTTGCCCGACATCTTGTCCAGCGACAGTTCGTTGAACTTCTCACCGCTGGGTTCGACGCCGACGAGGTCGAGGACGCCGGCCAGTCCCTCCTGCTCGAGGGCGAGGCCGTAGATGAAGGGCTTCGACATCGACTGGATGGAGAACAGGTGATCGCCATCGCCGGCGGAGTACTCGACGCCATCGAGGGTGGAGATGCAGATCGCGAGCTTCTCCGGGTCGGCCGAGGCCAGATCCGGAATGTAGTCCGCGTTCTCCCCGGATCGATCGGGTCGGAAACGGTCGAGCGTCTCATCGAGGAAATCCGGGATGGGCGATCGCATAGCACCTCCTGTGTGAACGCTGCGTGCGGCTGACGGTCATCGGCCGATTCGGCCGACTGCCATTGTCACACATCGCCTGCTCGGCGGCGCTCGTCCAGAGCCGACCCCTGCCGTCCGGGGCGGCCGTCCCTGCCGCTGACCACGCCGACCCGAGCCTTCGCGGCGATGTCCTCCTCGCTCAGTGACCGCTCTAGCCCAACCCGCCCGAGAGCCGCGCATGGATCGCCTCGGTGTAGGCGTTCATGCCGTGCAGCTCCACCGTCGTGCCCAGATTCTCGTACTTGGTCATGATCGCGTCGAGGGCGGCCACGCTCGAGGCGTCCCAGACATGTGAGTCGGACATATCGATGATGACCCGATCCGGATCGTGGGTGTAGTGGAACTGAGTGGTCAGGTCGTTCGAGGAGGCGAAGAAGAGCTCGCCGCGAACGGCGTAGTGGGCGCTCGCCTCGGTGACGGTGCGCTCCACGGTCACGAAGTGCGCGACACGGCGGACGAAGAGGACACTGGCCACGAAGACGCCGACGACGACTCCGATCGCGAGGTTGCCCGTGGCGACGACGACCGCGACGGTGGCGACCATGACGAAGGTCTCGGACTTCGGCAGCGTCCGCAGGGTCGAGATCCGGATCGAGTGCCAGTCGAAGGTGTCGACGCAGACCATCATCATGATCGCGGCGAGCGCGACCATGGGAATCATGCCGACGACATCGCCGAGGACGACGACGAGCAGCAGCAGGAACGCGCCGGCCATGAACGTCGAGATGCGGGTGCGGGCTCCGGAGGCGCGGACGTTGATCATCGTCTGTCCGATCATGGCGCAGCCGCCCATCCCGCCGAAGAGCCCGGAGAGCAGATTCGCCGCTCCCTGACCCCAGGACTCGCGGGTCTTGTTCGAGTGGGTGTCGGTGATCTCGTCGACGAGCTTGGCCGTCATCAGCGACTCCATGAGCCCGACCAGGGCCATGGCCAGAGAGTACGGAGCGATCGTGGACAGGGTCTGCCAGGTCAGCGGCACGTGGGGGATGAACAGCTCGGGCAGGCTCGACGGCAGTTCGCCCTGATCGCCGACGGTGGGAACGTCGAGGGCGAAGACGACGGCGATGCCGGTGATGAGCACGATCGTGATCAGGGGAGCGGGGACGACCTTCGTCAGCTTCGGCATGAGAACGAGCACGACGATGCCCAGGACCAGAAGCGGGTAGACCATCCAGGGCACCCCGATGACATGCGGCACCTGAGCGGCGAAGACGAGGATGGACAGGGCGTTGACGAAGCCGACCATGACGCTGCGGGGAATGAAGCGGATGAGCTTCGCGACGCCTGCCACCGACAGCAGGATCTGGAACACCCCGGCGAGCATGACCGTGGCGATGAACATGTCCATCCCGTGCTCGCGTGCGACAGGGGCGATGACCAGCGCCACCGCCCCGGTCGCGGCGGAGATCATGGCCGGCCGGCCCCCGAGGAAGGCGATCGAGGTGGCCATGATGAACGCGGAGAACAGGCCGACCTTGGGATCGACTCCGGCGATGATCGAGAACGCGATCGCCTCGGGGATGAGGGCCAGGCCCACGACGAGTCCGGCCAGGACCTCACGGGTGAGCAGCCTCGGCGAGGACAGTGCGGACAGGACGGAGGGCTCGGGCCGGCAGCGGCGGGAATCGTCAGTCTCTCGGGCAGCAATCGGTGTTGTCACCCGCGGAACACTACCCGATGGCCCGCGCGTGCTGACCGCCGGGCCGCGTACCGGCACCTGTGTCGGTCCGCGCGCCTCAGTCCAGGCTGACTCCGGACCCGTGCAGGCGGAGCGACAGGCCCGCGTCCGTGGCCTCGATGTCGGTGAGCTCGAGACCGGCGGGCAGGAAGTCGAGGTCGATGACGATATCGGAGATCGCCGAGGTCAGGAAGCTCGGCAGGGATGCCACGTCGACCTCCGCCGAGCCCAGTCGGATCGTTGTCGCGTCCACCGCGGCGCGTCTGCCCTCGGCCTTCGGTTCGATGCCCACGAGCAGGTCCTGGCCCAGCAGCGAGCCCTTGAGGGCGAGCTGACCGTCAACGGTGGTGAACGTCATCGACTCCGGCAGCGAGGAGTGTTCGGCCGCGAGCGAATCGAGTGTGGAGTGGGACAGCACCGCGGTGGCATCGACGGTGCCGATCGGCCGCGAGGTGTCGGTCGGGACGCCGTAGAGGTCCGCCTCGACGTCGGTGAAGTCGACACCCTCGTACTGCGCCCGATCGGCCGTGATGGCCACCGAGTCGAGTTCGCCTCCGGCCAGTTGGGTGAGCACGGGGAAGCCCTCGACGGAGACATCGGCCTCACCGTAGTCCTCCAGGCTCTCGGCGATGCGCTGCTCGGTGGTGTAGTCGACGATGCGATCGGCGGCGACGACACCGATGATGAGGGTGCCGATGATGACGATGGCGGAGATGATGAGGGTGCGGCGGCGACGCTGTGGCCGGCGGTTCGGCTGATGCGGGTATTCGCGGGTTCTGGCCGTGGTCATGGACTCCATTGTCCCAGTCCGCCGCGGCCGCGGCGGCAGCGACCCATTTACCAGCGAGGACGCCGACCTTAGGATGATTCCATGGATCCCCAGCGCACGAAGAGCATCAGAGCGGTCTCGGCCCGCCTCAACTCCATCCACGCGGCGATGTACTTCTCGCCGACTGTCGGTGCCGAATACGCGAAGTACGGCCTCGAACCGGGAGTCGAGGGCAATCTGGCCGCGCGCTGCGCCCCGCTGGGGCGGGTGAGTCCCGGAGTCGTCAGCGCCTGCTACTACAACTACTCACCGAAGTTCATCGCCGATGCGCTGCCCGGCGTGTGGGAGCGGGTGAGCCCCGAACAGATGGTCCGGGCCCGCTTCGACGCCGTAGCCGCGTACATGGACGAACTCTTCGGCGACCGCGATGACATCGCCCTGCTCACCGAGGCGGCCACGCAGCTGAGCGAGGGACTCGAGCCGGTGCTGGCGGCCATGGACTTCGCCGGCCGCCCCCTGGCCTCGGCCACCGCGGACACGATCGGCCGGCACCGAGCGAACACCGTGTTCGAGAAGCTGTGGGATGCGGCGACGATCGCGCGGGAGTTCCGCGGAGACGGTCACGTCGCCTCCCTGGTCACCGCCGGAGTGCCCGGAATCGACGCCCTCATGCTCGAGGTCGCGACCGGGGCGGGTTTCCGCCCGCGAGCGGCGCAGAAGACCCGCGGGTACACCGATGAGGAATGGCAGACCGCGCAGGCCAGGCTCGCCGAGGCGGGCCTGATCACCATCGGCGAGGACGACCGCGGCTACGATCTGCCGACCATCACCGAAAACGGACGAGACCTGAGGGAACAGGTCGAACAGCTCACCGACGGCACCGTGGCCGCTGCGTGGTCGGTTCTCGACGACGACCGGATCTCCGCCCTGGCCTCTGCCAGCCGCACCCTCGTCAAGGTCATCGCACAGTCCGGTGCGTTCCCCACGAACGTGTTCGCCCAGCCGGTGAGGAAGGCCGGCTGAACCCCGTCAGCCTCGTCCGGCCCGCTCCACATGCGAACGGGCATGGGTCAGAGCCGTGGGCAGATCGTCGAACAGGTGGCTGTGGTGGCGCAGGGCGCCGAGGACGCCGACATGGAGGAACAGGCCGGTGTGGCCCTCCCTGACCCCCTTGATGAGCACGGTGATTCCGCGACGCTCGAAGGCGCGGACCATGTCGCTGAGGATATGGGCGCCGGTGGCGTCGACGAGTTCGAGCTGCGACATGCGCAGGACGACGACCGTGACCCCCTGCAGACGCATCACCTCGTCGAAGATCCGGTCCGCGGAGGCGAAGAACAGCGGCCCTCCGAAGTGGACGATCGCGATCGATTCGTCTCCCGGCCCCGCATCCGGCCGGTCGGACAGGTGCTCGATGCGCACATCGGTGGTCGACGAGAGCTTGCGCAGAGCGAAGAACGCGGCCACGACGACACCGATGCCCACGGCCACGATGAGGTCGAAGGACACGGTGATGAGGGCGGTGATGACGAAGCCGGCGGCGTCCGATTTCGTCGACCGCAGGATCGCACGCATCGTGGGCACGCGGACCATCCTCACCGCGGTGACGAAGAGGACCCCGCCGAGGGCGGCGAGCGGGATCCGACCGACCGGGGCTGCGGCGACGAGGACGATGAGCAGCAGCACGAGGGCGTGGACGATGGAGGCCAGGCGGGTGCGCCCGCCGGCGCGGATGTTGACCGAGGTGCGGGCGATGGCACCGGTGGCGGGGATGCCGCCGAAGAGCGAGGACCCGATCGACGCGATGCCCTGGCCGACCAGCTCCCGGTCCGGCTGGTAGGCCCCGGCGTCCGACATCGACGAGGCCACCCGTGCCGACAGCAGGGACTCGATGGCCGCCAGCGCCGCGATCGTCCCCGCCGCCGGCAGCAGCGTCGGCAGCGCGGCCGGATCGATGATCGGCACAGCGGGGGAGGGCAGGGACTGCGGGATGGACCCGATCGTCGCCAGCGGATTGGGCACGATGCCGGCGATGACGGTGACGATGATGATGCCGATGAGCGAACCGGGGATCGAGGAGTGGATCTTCGGCGCCAGCACCATGCACCCGACCACGATCGCCACCGCACCCAGGGAATAGGGCAGGTAGGACCAATCGGCGGTGGAGACGAGCTGGATCGCTGCGGCGAAGGCGTTCGTGCTCACCTGTCCGGGCGGGAGATCCTCGGGCGTGGTGACGAAGGGCACCTGCTGGAGGAAGATGATGGCGGCGATGCCCACGGTGAAGCCCTCGATCACCGGCCACGGGATGAACGAGACGGTCCGGCCCAACCGCAGCAGACCGGCCGCGGCGACGATGATTCCGGCGATGAGGGTGACGGCGACGACCGCCTGCGGCCCGTGACTGGCGACGATGGGCACGAGCACGACGGCCATGGCCCCGGTCGGACCCGAGATCTGGACGTGCGAGCCGCCGAAGACCGCGGCTAAGAACCCGGCGACGATGGCGGTGATGAGGCCCTGCTCGGCCGTCAGTCCGGAGCTGACACCGAAGCCGAGGGCCAGCGGGAGGGCGACGATGCCGACGGTCGCACCGGCCAGCAGGTCCTTCGGCCAGGATCGTCGTGCCTCACGGTAGTCGGCGAGCGAGGGCAGCAGGCTGCCGGCATGTCGCAGCATCGAGGCTGGGCTCATGCCGTTCCCGTGCCGGGGATCCGGGGCAGGGTGCGGGCTTCGGAGAGGCGTTCCTCATCCTCGGCGAGCATGGTCAGCAGCAGGCCTCTGGCCACCGCGAGCAGCTCGGCTGTGCGGCGATCGGCCAGCCGGTAGTAGACATGGCTGGCCCGCCGTTCGGATTCGACGAGGCGGTGCCGGCGCAGCACGGCCAGATGCTGCGACAGATGGGAGGCCTCGAGTTCGGTGTCGGTCTGGAGATCGGCGACGCTGACCTCCTCGGCGCCGGAGAGCAGCTCGAGGATGCGGATGCGCCAGGGGTGGGCGAGGCCCTTGAAGAGGTTCGCCTTGACCTCGTACAGGGGACGCTGAGA
>DWZN01000244.1 GCA_019117545.1 Candidatus Brevibacterium intestinavium | reverse complement strand
TCAAGGGCAACGCGAAGGAGATCAACGCGCCCGAGGATCTGCAGGAGACCCTCTCCCTCGACGTGGCCCCTTTGCAGTCGGGGACGAAGAACCATTTCATCCGCATCCTCGCCGAGGAGGTCACCGGCCGTCGCTTCCCCGTCACCGACCCCTCGGACTGGGAGACCGACCTGAGCCACGTCGCCCGGGCCCCGCGCGAGTAGTCGAGCGGTCCCCGCGCGAGCAGCCGGGCGGACCCCGCGCGAGCAGTCGGGCAGGTATCACGCGAGTGGCTGGGTAGACACCGCGAGTGGCCGGCGGGACTCGAGGACCGACCGCTGAACCGAGGGTCTTGACCCGAGATTCAGAGGGTCTCGACGATCTCGACGAGACGATCCGGGGCGTTCGTGATGATCCCGTCGGCTCCGGCGTCGATGGCGCGTTCCATCCCAGCCGCCTCGTCGACGGTCCACACGAGGCTCGACATGCCCAGTTCGTGCACGCAGCGGAGGAATTCGGGATCGGCGCCGAGGTACTCGGGATTGACCTGGTCGACCCACTCGGCGAAGTCGACCAGCTCGTCCGGGCAGGGTCGCCCGATCACACCGACGGGGATCTCCGGGGCCAGGGAATGGAAGCGGCGGACGAAGGACCAGTTCGCCGACTGCACGACGAGCATGCCGGCCGCCAACGCCCGCTCGAGATAGTTCGGCACGGCCTCCAGAGCGGCCACGATCGCCTCGGCGATGGCCGGATAGAGCTCGGGGTGCTTGACCTCGAGCAGCAGTCCCGTGCGGGTGTCGTGGACGAGGGTGAGCACCTCGGCGAGGCGGGGCACGCGGATGGCGGCGAATTCCTCACCCTTCCAGCCTCCGGCATCGAGCGTGGCGATCTGGGCGGCGTTCATTCCGGCGATGCTGCGGTCGGTCCGATTCGGGTAGAGCTTGCGGGCGTCCGTGGTGCGGTCGACGGTGGTGTCGTGCATGATGACCAACTCACCGTCGGCGCTCATGTGCACATCGGTCTCGATCATGTCCGCGCCCTGGTCGATGCCGGCCATGAACGCCGGGATCGTGTTCTCCGGCCATGTTTCGGACGCGCCTCGATGGGCGATGACCAGGGGCGGAACGCGGGTGCGGGACGGATCGGCGCTGTTCGGTGCTGTGGGGTCGACGGTGCGGCGGGGCGTCGGTCCGGCGGTCGGTGTCACGAGGGTGATGGGCATGTCAGGACTCCTCCACGGAGGCTGCGGGATCTGAGCGAAGATCCGTGCGGATCTCCGGTTGTGCGGTGCAGGGTCGCGATCTGCGATGGCGGCCAGACTAATCGTCGCGGGCAAGCTCCCGATGATGCGCGGGTGGACGGGACGTGAATCCTGTCCGTGCCCCGACTGCGTGTTCGCCCTGCAGCGCCTCCACTCCTCGGGAAGGGCCGTTCCACGCCCCGACGTGCCGCTGGGGAGGGGCCGGCGTCGGCGGACTGCGGGGACAGGTGGCAGACTGTAACCAACCACGGACGGAGTTCTGAACCTCCGATCCTCACAGCACGATTGCCGAAGGAGGCTCAGTTCGATGGAGATGCTCCAGGGCGTGTTCGACAATGTCAGCACCGTCTCGTCATACATCCTCGTGGCTGTTCTCATCCCCACTGGTCTGTACTTCACCATCCGCACAGGAGTGGTGCAGGTGCGACTGCTGCCCGAGATGTTCCGCACGCTGGTGGAGCCGGGCGGACGGGACTCGGAGGGCAACCGGAACATCTCCCCGTTCCGCGCCTTCTCCATCTCAGCGGCGTCGCGAGTCGGCACGGCGAACATCGCCGGCGTCGCCCTGGCCATCTCCCTCGGCGGTCCCGGAGCGATGTTCTGGATGTGGCTGACGGCCATCGTCGGCGGTGCGACGGCCTTCGCCGAGTCCGCCCTCGGGCAGCTCTACAAGCTCAAGGACGGCCCGAACTTCCGAGGCGGCCCGGCGTACTACATCAGGCACGGCCTGAATATGAAGTGGCTCGGACTGATCTTCGCCGTGATCGTGGCCATCACCTACGGCATCGTGTTCAACACCGTGCAGTCGAACTCCATCGTCGACGCCGTCGGCGCCTCCTTCGACGTCGACGACTCGAACAAAGCCTTCGCGGCGATCGCAGGGGCGATCATCGCCATCGGCGCCTATGCGATCTTTGCCGGCGGCGCCAAGCGCATCTCGAACATCTCCGCCTACCTCGTGCCGATCATGGCCGGTCTCTACCTGATCGTCGGCATCATCGTCGTGGCGATGAACATAGGCGCCGTGCCCGGCATGGTCGCCACGATCTTCTCCGATGCCTTCAGCACGCACTCGATCGCCGGCGGCGCGCTCGGCTCGATCATGCTCATCGGTGTCCAGCGCGGCCTGTTCTCCAATGAGGCCGGCATCGGTTCGGTGCCGAATGCGGCGGCGACGGCTTCGGCCTCGCACCCGGCCAAGCAGGGTTTCGTGCAGGCGCTGGGCGTGTACTTCGACACGATCCTCGTGTGCTCGATCACCGCTTTCATCATCCTGCTGTCGAATCCGGAGTACGGCAGCTCCGCCGAGGGGATCCAGCTGACGCAGACGGCGCTGAGCGGCCAGCTCGGCCAGTGGGCGATCCACTTCCTGACCCTGGCGATCTTCCTGTTCGCGTTCTCGTCGATCCTCGGCAACTACTACTACGGCGAAGCCAATATCGAGCACCTGACGACGAACCGGACCGCTCTGCGCGTGTACCAGGTGGTCGTCATGGTCTCGGTGTTCATCGGCGCGATCGCCGCCCTCGACATCGTGTGGACCGCGGCGGACATCTTCATGGCGGTCATGGCGCTGATCAACCTCTTCGCCCTGATCCTGCTCTCGCCGCTGGTGTTCACGCTGCTGAAGAACTACATGGACCAGCGTCGGGCCGGACAGGAACCGATCTTCCGCCGCGGCGATCTGCCCACGTATCGGTACATCAACACCGAGATCGATGCCTGGGACGACACCGACGAGGTGACCACGGCGAAGTTCTGGCGCGACCGCGGCCGGAAGGTCCGCGAGGACGGGGTGTGAGTCATGGTCGGCAGGCGCAGACAGCGCCTCGGATAGGCGCATCGGTCGGGCCACATACGTACCTGCGCTGACGGTCGTCTACCCGGTCGAACCTTCGCTTTCACAGACACAGAAGAGGCCCGACGTCGCATCTGCGGCATCGGGCCTCTTCGGTGCTGCTGGCTCAGACGACGGAGGGCTCAGCCCCCGCGAGTCGTCCGCCGGTCATCAGCTGCCGGCGGGTGTGAAGTCCGTGCTGCCGACGAACTCCGGCCGCGGCTTCGGCGCGGCAAAGGGCTCCCCGCAGGCGTTCTCCACCGAGTTGTAGACGATGAAGATGTTCGAGCGCGAATACGGGGTGACGTTGCCGTTCGAGGCATGCATGCAGTTGGAGTCGAACATGATCGCTCCGCCGGCAGCGCCCTCGAGCACATCGATTCCGTACTCGTCGGCGAAGTCACTGAGCGTCTGACGGTCCGGGGTGCCTGCGCCCTGCATGATCAGCGACTTCCGGTAGTTGTCCTCGGGAGTCCCTCCCACACAGCTGATGTAGCGCTTGTGCGAGCCGGGCATGATCATCAGGGGGCCGTTGAATGAGTAGTTGTCCGTCAGCGACAGCGACAGGCTCACCGCACGAGGCGCGGGCATTCCGTCCTCGGCATGCCAGGTCTCGAAATCGGAATGCCAGGAGAACTCCTTGCCCACGAATCCGGGCTTGTAGTTGATCCGGCTCTGATGGATGTAGACATCGGATCCGAGGATCTGGCGTGCCCGATCGACCAGGCGCGGATCGTTCGCGATCTTCTTGAAGATCTCATTGGTGCGATGGATGTTGAAGATCGACCGGACTTCGTCGGACTTCGCTTCGACGACAGTGGCCTCATCGGCCTTGACCTCGGGGTCCTGCGAGAGCCGGTGCAGCTCTTCGGTGAAGAGGGCCAGCTCCTCGGGCGAGACGAGCTGATCGATCGTCAGGTAGCCCGTGTCTTCGTAGTGCTTGAGCTCCGTCGCCGTGAGGGGTCCGTCATCGGGGGAACCGAAGACGATGGGACCCGTGCGTGGGAGAACCTCAGTGCTCTCACCGGAGCGAGTCGGATAGAGATCTGTAGTCGTGGTCGCAGGTGAAACTGCGGTCATCATTCTCCTTCCTTCGCTATGTGCCGTCTGCCGGGCGATGTCATAACCGCACTCGGATCGGCAGATCGGCTTGTCCGGCTACCGTAGCAGGGGGACGTTCCCAGTGGAACCCCTGGTGGTACGCCTGCGTTCGACCGGACCGCTGCGTCACACGCTTGCCGATTGTCAGGTCAGGTATGGCTTTCGGACATGCCTGAGAGCGGCTCGAGCATTCGGTCGCTCGAGCCGCCCTTCGGCGTCAACGTCCTCAGCGACGGATCGATCCGATCGGCCGCCTCGGCGAGTGAAGCGAGATCAGCTCACGGCTGCTTCCTCGTCTTCGACGATGAGCGGGTAGACGCCGTTCTCGTCGTGGACCTCGCGGCCGGTGACCGGCGGGTTGAACACGCAGGCCATGCGCAGCTCCTCTTCGGCGACCACGGTGTGCTTCTCATGACCGTCGAGCAGGTACATGACACCGTCGTGGAGGGGGTATTCCTTGCCGGTGACCTGGTCGGTCAGCGTTCCCTTGCCCTGCACGCAGTACACGGCTTCGACGTGGTTCTGGTAGTGGAACGTCGAGGTGGTCCCGGCGTAGATCACGGTGTCGTGGAACGAGAAGCCGACGCGCTCCTTGCCCAGCACCATGCGGCGGCTGCGCCAGGTCTCGGACTTCACATCGCGGTCGGTGTCGTTGAGGTCATCGCGGTTGACTACGTACATTCGTGGTCCTTTCGTTGGAGTTCAGGGGGGTTCGGCCATGCAACGGGCCGGCGCCATTGATGCGGCACCGGCCCGGGCAGGGAGGGTATCAGGCCAGGACGGCCTCGGCTGCGGGAGCGAACTTGAGCACTCCGGCCTCGATGATGTCGAGCCCGGCCTGCAGATCGCGCGAGTCGATCGTCAGCGCCGGCATGATCTTGATGACCTCGTCATCGGGACCCGAGGTCTCGAGGAGCAGGCCGTTGTCGAACGCGTAGGCGGCGACCTTCTCGGCCACCTCGGTGTCCTCGAAGCACAGACCCGCCAGCAGTCCGCGACCGCGGATCGAAGCACCCTCAGCCTTCTCGACGATCGTGTCGAGGCGCTGATGCAGCTCGGCGATGGTGTCGGCGAGCTGGTTCTGGAACGAGTTGTCGGCCCAGAAGTTCTTGATCGCGGCGGTGGCGGTCACGAACGCGGGGTTGTTTCCGCGGAAGGTGCCGTTGTGCTCGCCGGGCTCCCAGACGTCGAGCTCGGGACGGAACAGGGTCAGTGCCATCGGCAGACCCGAACCGGAGATCGACTTCGACAGGCACACGATGTCGGGCTCGATTCCGGCCTCTTCGAAGCTGAAGAACGAACCGGTGCGGCCGCATCCTGCCTGCACGTCGTCGACGATGAGGAGGATGTCGTGCTTCTTCGTCAGCTTCGACAGTGCGCGCAGCCATTCGGCACGAGCGGCACGGAGTCCGCCCTCGCCCTGCACGGTCTCGACGATGACGGCGGCGGGCTTGTCCACACCCGAACCGGAATCCTCGAGGACCTTCTCCAGCCACAGGAAGTCCGGGATCTCACCGTCGAAGTAGTCGTCGTAGGGGATCTTCGAGCTGTTGGTCAGCGGGATGCCTGCGCCTTCGCGCTTCATCGAGTTGCCGGTCACCGACAGCGATCCCAGGGTCATGCCGTGGAAGGCGTTGGTGAACGAGAGCATGTGCTGACGGCCGGTGACCTTGCGAGCCAGCTTGAGGGCCGCCTCGACGGTGTTCGTGCCCGTCGGTCCGGGGAACATGATGGAGTAGTCGAGTCCGCGCGGCTTGAGGATGAGGTCCTGGAAGGTCTCGAGGAACTCACGCTTGGCCGGGGTCTTCATGTCCATCGAGTGCAGCACGGCTCCCGACTGCAGGTACTCGATCAGCGGGTTCATCACCACGGGGTTGTTGTGGCCGTAGTTGAGCGCACCGGCGCCGGAGAAGAAGTCGAGGTATTCGTTGCCGTCCTCATCCCACTGCTTCGCACCCAGGGAGCGGGCGAAGGTAGTCGGCCAGGACCGGCAGTAGCTGCGAACGGTGGATTCGCGGGTCTCGAAGATATCGGGCTTGTCAGACGGGGTGTTCGTGGAACTTTCGGTCATCACTGGAGTCCTTTCGACTTCTTGATTGTGCGTCTGCCGCGTGTGCAGGCGCTTGAGGCGGTGACCGCAACCGCTCATCGCGGGCGGTCGCTTCCGCCTCCTGACACCGGGCGCGGTTCTCCCTTGCTGCAGGGGTGCGCGCGGCGCCGGGGTGGGGCTCGTTACAGGGGTGCGATCTCGTAGAGGTATTCCGTGTCGTGGCCATCCGGGTACATCTCCGGAGTGAACAGCGGACGACGGTCGCAACCTGCCCCGCGCTGCTCGGCGAATGCCTGGAACAGGCGATTCGAGGCCGCATTGTCATCGGTGATCGTCGTCTCCAGGCGGAGAGCGCCGGTCCGATCGGCCAGCTCATGGAGCATGGTCGATGCGAGCCCGTGGCCACGGAACTTCTCGTCGACGGCGACCTGCCAGATCATCAGGGTGTCCGGATTCTCCGGACGGGTGTACCCGGTGATGAAGCCGGCGGGCTCACCGTCGATCCGCGCAATCACCGAGGTGTCCGCGAAGTCGCGGCACCACAGCAGGTACGAGTACGAGGAGTTCAGATCGAGCACGGCTGTGTCTTTCGCGAGCCGCCATAGATGTTGTCCGTCCTCCAGCTCGGGAGTACGAACGTCGGTTTGCGTCTTCGGTTCAGCGAGTGCGTTTCTCACGCCAATAAACCTAACGGGATGAGATTGAGCGTCAACCCCACAACCGTCGAATACGGGGCACTTTCGCAACCATCGTCCCGAGCTCCCGGCATGTAACAGACCCGTCCTTGCCCATGGCATCTCTGGGATGTGGCGGGGCGCTCATTCGCGCTCATACCGGGCCGGTGCTTCGTTATCGTTTCGTTACATTTGGCGTCAGTTGGAACAGAGGTTCCACGTGTTTCATGTCACTTCTGCGCATTTTGGGCATCAAGATTTCTTGCTGGTTTGCGACGGGTCTTCAGGCTCGGAATCGGGCCGGCGATCGGCGCGGATTCCGGCTGGGCAGGCTCTGCGCGAGGCAGATACGCCAGCCGCCCAGGGCAACTGCGCCAGCCGCTCAGGGCAACTACGCCAGCCGCCGAAGAACTGGTCGCGTTCGGATACTCCTCTCGCTGGAAAGTATCCGAACGCGACCACAGCTCGAAGAGGACACGTCGAAGAGGACGCGCCCCGCGTCGGCTTCCGGCGAGTCGCCTCAGCACTCGACGACGTTGACGGCGAGGCCGCCGAGCGCTGTCTCCTTGTACTTCGAGGACATATCCGCGCCGGTCTGGCGCATCGTCTCGATCACCTCGTCGAGGCTGACTCGATGCTGGCCGTCGCCCCACAGCGCCATCCGCGCGGCGTTGATGGCTTTGCCCGCCGCGATCGCATTGCGTTCGATGCAGGGGACCTGCACGAGCCCGGAGATCGGGTCGCAGGTCAGGCCCAGGTTGTGTTCCATGGCGATCTCGGCGGCGTTCTCCACCTGCTCAGGGGTCCCGCCCATGACTGCGGCCAGTCCCCCGGCCGCCATCGACGAGGCGGAGCCGACCTCGCCCTGGCAGCCCACCTCGGCCCCGGAGATCGAGGCCCGTTCCTTGTAGAGGACTCCCACCGCCGCCGCGGTGAGCAGGAAGTCGATGATGGCCTCGTGCTTGCCGGCCTCGCCGCCCTCGGTGACGGAGGTGACGTAGTTGAGCGCGTAGTGCAGCACGGCCGGGATGATGCCGGCTGCGCCGTTCGTCGGCGCCGTGACCACACGTCCGCCCGAGGCGTTCTCCTCATTGACGGCCATGGCGATGAGGTTGACCCATTCGAGGTAGTAGCCGGGATCACGGTCGGGGTCCTCGGCCTTGAGCTTGAGGTACCAGTCGTGGGCGCGCCTGCGCACCTGCAGCCCGCCGGGCAGATAGCCCGAGCGGTCCAGTGATGCCGAGGCGCATTCCTCCATCACGGAGTAGATGTGGAGCAGCCCGTGTCGGATCTCGTCCTCCGAGCGCATGGACAGCTCGTTGGCGTGCATGATCTCGGTGATCGACATGTCGTTCTCGGCGCAGCGCTGGAGCAGCTCGGCACCGGAGTGGAACGGATAGGGCAGTCCCCCACTGGAGGACTCGAGTTCGGCGTCGACGACCGACTCGGAGACTGCGAACTCCGACCCCGACCCGACCTCCGACCCCGCCCCAGCCTCCGGGCCTGATCCCGCCCCGGCTTCCGCCCCTGAACCGGCCCCGGCGTCGCCGCCTGCGTCGGCACCCGCCTCGGCGGCTCTCTCCTTTTCGAGGAATTCGGTCTCGGAGGTGACGAAACCGCCCCCGACGGAGT
>DWZN01000003.1 GCA_019117545.1 Candidatus Brevibacterium intestinavium | reverse complement strand
CACTTCGGTCACGCCGGCGGTCCGCTGGTAGACGGCGTCGAGGCACCAGAAGCAGCCCGCGCCGAGGGTGAGGGTACGAAGATCGCTCATGCAACGTATAACGATGACGGACTCAGGTTATTCCCCGCCGGTGTGCTCCCTGCCGGTCGGCTCCCCGTCGACGCGGACGGTCAGGTCCGCAGGGTGCGGCCAGCGCTCCAGTGTGCGCGCCTCCTCATCGCAGGCCCCGATGCCCGAGCACGAGCAGTCGGCGATGCCGTCGTCCTTCTCCGGATGGAGAGTTCCCGGCACGGAATCGCGCAGCGCGGCGGGCGTGAGCATGTTGCCGGCTTCGTCGTCCATATCCGACAGGTCCAGTCGCCGCAGGCGGCCGTCGACGATGTCGAGGCTCAACCGCACGCTGCTGGTCGAACCGTCACCGCTGCTCGGCCCGCCATCGCTGGGCGAGCCGCCGTCCGCGATCCCGCTGACCGGGTAGGTCTGCGTCGCCGGCACCGCTGTCGGGGCCGAGGCGGCGGGGCGAACGTCGATCCAGGTCACGTCCTCACCGTCGAGGAGTTCAGTCAGCTGCTGCGGGTCGAGTGCGACCGGTTCGTCACCGGAGCGCAGAGAGTTCGGGTAGGTGACCCAGACGAAGAACTGGGCGGAGTCGAACTGTTCGCGGACCGCCTCGGCGCCGGCCTGGGACACCGGATGGGGCTGGGACAGCAGCAGTTCGACCGATTCGCGGATATGGCTCGGCAGCTCGATTTCGACCGGACCCCAATCGGACTCCTCGTCATCGTCGGCCCACGCTTCGATCGCATCGATGCCCGCCGCGGTCAGGGCCACCAGACCGCCGCTGGCTGCGGCGCCGAGTCCCCTGCCCACCCCGGGCGGAAGTTTCGCGTCGACGGCCTCGACGATCCTCTGCGTCATCGGCCACAGCGCCCAGCTGACAGCCCCGGTCGCGACCGCCGTGGCCGCGTTGAGGAATGCCGGCGACCACACGTCCGCATGCTCGTCCCACCACGCGTCGGAATCGTAGGAGTCCGGGAGCGCTCCTTCGTGCGCGTGCCGGTCGTCTGCGCGAGAATATCGGACGGGTCCGCTGTCCGCGGGGGCGAAAGCCTCGACCACATCACGGATGCCGCTCGAACCGGCGGTCTTGCCGAGGTATGCCGTCGACCCGGTCAGCCAGGTCAGACCCGCATCGGCGAGCGCGGTGCCCAGGCGCAGCAGATGCTCGTTGTCGGCGACCACGTCTCGTCGGCGGACAAGCGCGAGTGCGCCGTTTCCTGCAGTGGCGACGGTGCGGACGAGCCGCTGATGGCGAAGGGGGATGTCAGGAAGGCGCATGCCCTCATACAAACATGCTCACCTGTGCCAAAGATGAGAGTCCGCGACGGCGTCGATGAGCCCGTGACAGCCGGTCGGGCTCACATCACCATGCCCGAGGGCAGGGAGAAGCCGAGTTCGGCGGCGGCCCGCTGCGTCGAGGGCTGGTGCCAGAACCTGGCCACCGAGGCATTCGTCGCCAGCGACCGCATCTCGGCCCTGTCGAGGAAGAGGGTCCCGGACAGGTGGTCGGTCTCATGGGCGACGATGCGTGCCGACCAGCCTGTGACCACCTCGGCGAGGGGATTGCCGGCGACATCGAGACCTCGCATCTCGATCTCACGGGGGCGGGCGACCACGGCCTGGTAGCCGGGGATCGACAGGCAGCCTTCGTAGAAGGCGACGTCGGCGCCGGTGGCGCGTTCGTAGTCGGCGTTGAGCACGACCCGCAAGGGCATGGGTTCGCGCTCACGCACCGCGGCGACCTCCGGATCTCGGGCGCCGGGGTCCTCGGCGACGAACATCGACAGTCCGATGCCCAGCTGGGGTGCGGCCAGGCCGACCCCGGGAGCGGCGAGCATGGTCGAGCGCATCACCTCCGCCAGCCTCACGAGCTCCGCGTCATCGACCTGACCGTCGAAGGGACGGGTCTCCGCCCGCAGGATCGGGTCACCGGCTTCGACGATGTCAGCGATGCCGCCACCTGCCTCGGCGGCGGCGAGGACGGCACGGATCTGGGCGGCGATGGCTGCATCGGCGGTGGTCACAGCTCTCCGGTCCTCAGTCCGCTCGGGCGACGATGAGTTCGGCGTGTTTGAGCAGCGGTGCGTCGATCATCTTGCCCTCGTAGGCGAAGGCGCCCTTCTCGGTCCTGGCGAGGTCGAGCACGGCCCGGGCCCAGCGCAGCTGTTCGTCACTGGGGCGGAAGGCATCGCGGACGACGGGCACATGGTTGGGGTGGATGGAGACCTTGCCGGAGAAGCCGGACTGCACGGCGTCCTCGGCCTCGGCGGCCAGTCCGTCGAGGTTCGGGATGTCGGCCCAGATCGAGTCGAGGGCGTATCTGTCGTGGGCGCGGGCGGCCAGCAGCGTCGAACTGCGCACGTGCTGGGCGACGTCGCGGTAGTCTCCGTCGGCCGTGCGCGAGGATCCGCCGCCGAGATCGGCAATGAGGTCCTCGGAGCCCCACATGAGGCCGTAGGTGTTCGGGCAGGCGGCGATCTCGGAGACGTTGACGGCTCCGAGGGCCGTTTCGATCAGGGCGATGACCTGGTAGTCGGCGAGGACCGTGAGATCCTCGCCGTGTTCGGACTTCGGCAGCATCACGGCCGTGTAGTCGGTCTGAGCGAGCATCTTGAGGTCCTCGTCGAAGTGCTCGGAGTCTCGGGCGTTGATGCGCACGACCGTCCGAGTCGGGTCGAGGGGGAAATCGATGATCGACTCGCGGGCGGCGGCCTTGTCTGCGGCGTTGACGGCGTCTTCGAGGTCGAGGATGACGATGTCCGACCGCTCCGCCGCCTTCGTGTACCGGTCGGGACGGTCGCCGGGGACGAAGAGCCAGGCGGGTTTGAATTCCAGAGCCATGCTGCTCACTTTCCTGATTCGGGTTGGTCGGCGGCGGGCCGTGAGGCTGCAGCCTGGTCGGCTGACTGTGAGGACTCGGTCTCGTGGCTGGAGTCGAACATCATGGTCTGGCGCACCGCTTTGGCCACCAGCGTGCCGTGCTGGTTGTAGCCGCGATGTTCGAGGGTGACGATGCCCTGCCCCGGGCGGGACTTCGAGTTCCGCTTGTCGAGGATCGTCGTCTCCGCGTAGAGCGTGTCGCCGTGGAAGAGAGGAGCGGGGAAGGCGACTTCGGAGAAGCCGAGGTTGCCCACGATCGTGCCCTGGGTCAGCTGCGTCACGGACAGGCCGATGAGCGTGGCCAGGGTGAACATCGAGTTGACCAGCCTCTGGCCGAAGGGCTCGGTCTCGGCGAAGGCCGCGTCGAGGTGCAGGGCCTGGGTGTTCATGGTCACGGCGGTGAACCAGGTGTTGTCCGCTTCGGTGATGGTCCGGCCCGGGGCGTGCCTGTAGGTGGCCCCGACTTCCATCTCGTCCAGCCACAGACCTCGCTGTTCGATGACTCGGTCACTCATGTGTCGCTCCTCACTCATGGTGATTCGAGCTTATCGCCATTCGCCTGGGCCCTGCGAGCCAGGGGTCGGTCGGCTCCTTCTCATCATGGGCATCAACCGCACGCTCTGCGTCGTCACCCACCCGCAGTCGCAGCATCATGTCGACGGCCTCGTCGGCGGGTGGTTCGACTCCGAGCTCAGCGCGCTCGGCACGCAGCAGGCCGGACTCATCGCCTTCGATACCGTCCATGGCGGTATCGGAGGTCCTGCACTTCGTGCTCACCAGGGCAGTGTCCATCCCCCGCGGCAAAGGCAGGTTCGCCTCCCGTTCCGAAACCGGCCCGAAACGCGACTAAGCTGTCAGTAGGCGCTTCGGCCCACCCCGAGTTCGAGGAGAGAGATGGATCGCGATTCGATCGAATGCTGGCTGACCGATATGGACGGCGTCCTGGTCAAGGAGAACAATCCACTGCCCGGAGCGGCCGAGCTGCTGGCCCAGTGGCGGCAGGCCGACGTCCCGTACCTGGTACTGACGAACAACTCCATCTACACCGCCCGAGACCTGTCGGCTCGTCTGCGGTCGAATGGACTCGACGTTCCCGAAACGAAGATCTGGACCTCGGCGATGGCGACGGCCGATTTCCTGTCCAATCAGGTCGACCACGGCACCGCCTTCGTCGTCGGCGAGGCAGGCCTGACCACGGCCATCCACGAGGCCGGTTTCGTCATGACCGAGCACGACCCGGACTTCGTCGTCGTCGGCGAGACCCACTCGTACTCCTTCGAGGCCATCACGAAGGCGATTCGCCTCATCCAGGGAGGCTCACGCTTCATCGTCACGAACCCGGATGCCACCGGTCCGAGCCCCGAGGGGGTGCTGCCGGCCACCGGTGCCATCGCCGCACTCATCACGAAGGCGACGAATCGGGAGCCCTATGTCGTGGGCAAGCCGAATCCGATGATGTTCCGTTCGGCTCTCAATCGGATCGGCGCGCATTCGATGAGCACGGCGATGATCGGCGACCGGATGGACACCGACATCATCGCCGGCATGGAGGCGGGCATGCACACCATCCTCGTGCTCTCGGGCATCTCGTCCGCCGAGGGGATCCGCCGCTTCCCGTTCCGCCCGAACGAGATCGTCGACGGAGTCCACGAGCTGCTCGACGTCCCGCTCGAGGCCCGCAGCGAGCTCGGCCCCGACACCACCGGCTCCGCCTGAGGTTCAGTTCTCCCGCGGCGCCCGGCGCCCTCGGCGGCGCCTTCGCCGGCGCACATATCTCCTGCGGGTGGATCCACCACGAAAACCTCGCGCGAATCGCAACGGATCCACCCGCAGGAGACACGAGGCACCGCGCCGAGACCGCAGCACGCTCGTCACAGCGCCCGTCACGGCAGAGCCGACTCCTCTGCGTCGCTCACTGCAGGGCCGAGGTCAGCCGCATCGCCGATTCCATATAGCGGCGGGCCAGCGGTCGCTTCTCCCACTCCTCGAGAGTCAGCTCATGACTGGCGGCCTGGTAGTCGGCAACCACGTCGATGATGTCGTCGACGAGGTCGCCGCCGGTGGCCAGAAGGCTGATCTCGTAGTTGAGCCCGAAGGAGCGCATGTCCATGTTCGAAGACCCCATCACCGCATAGGTGTCGTCGACGATGAAGCACTTCGTGTGCAGCACGGCCGGTTTCGGGAACAGGAAGATCCGCACCCCGGCCTCGAGCAGCGATCGGTAGTAGGAGGACTGGGCCCGGTCGACCATGTACTGATCGGCCTGTTCGCTGACGTAGAGTTCGACATCGACTCCGCGTCTGGCGGCCGTGCCGACCGCGGCCAGCAGCGATTCGTCGGGGACGAAATAGGGGCTGACGATGGCCAGGCGGGTCTGCGCCAGGTACATCAGCGAGGTGAAGACCTTGAGGTTGGGTTCGGTGGTGAAGCCCGGGCCCGAGGGGATGAGCTGCATTGCGCTCGTCGCCCCGCCCACCTCGGGTTCGTCGCCCTCGCGGACATAGGGGCGGATCCCCAGCGCCTGGCCGGACTCGGAGTACCAATCGGTGGTGAACACGGCTTCCAGGCCGGCGACGATGGGACCGCTGAGTTCGACCATGATGTCGTGCCAGTGCCGGCCGATGCTCATGTTCTTCTTCTTGAGATAGCTCGAGTCGATCATGTTCTGCGACCCCATCATCGCCTTCGTCCCGTCGACGACGAGGAGTTTGCGGTGGTTGCGCAGATCGATCCGCCGGGCCTTGCCCCGCCAGGGGATGAACGGAAGCATGAGATGCCATTCGATGCCCGCGGCGCTCAGACGCTTGCCCAGCCGGTGGAACCCCGGGTACTTCCGTGAGCCGATGTGGTCGAAGAGGACCCGGACCTCGACCCCGCGATCTGCGGCGCGCTCGAGGGCGCGGAAGAAGACATCGGTCGTATCGTCCCAGGCCATGATGTAGATCTCGACATGCACGTACTCCCGCGACTCATCGACGAGCTCGGCCATGCGCGCGATGCTCGCCTCGTAGTCCGCGATCACTCCGTGGCTGTCGCCGGTGACCATCGGCAGTTCGGTCAGGGCCCGTCCCAGCTGTGCGACCGAGACGAATTCGCGCGGGGCCCGCAGCGACGGCGGCACATCGGCAAGAGTGTCGGCACCTTCGTGCATGAGTTCGTTCGCCTCGGCCTGGATCCGCGCCCGTCGCTGATTGATATAGGGGCTGCCGAGCATGAGGAAGGCCGGGATGCCGACGACCGGGACGAACAGGATGAGCAGAAGCCAGGCCGAGGACGAAGACGGCCGCCGATTCTCCGGAACGACGCCGATCGCAATGACCTTGACGGCGTATTCGATGACGATCACGGTCACTGACGCCACCGAGGCGACCACGCTGAGATCCATCCGCTCCCACTTTCCGCTTCGGTCGGGCACTCACCTGCGCCCACCCTATCGTCTGGTGCCCGCGCGCGATCGCACATCCCCCGCCGAGGCGGCCCCGCCCTCTCGCACCATGGGCACGAGGTTCGCCGAGGCGGCCCCGCACGATCGCACGGAGGTGCGGGGCCGCCTCGGCGGGCGCATTTCGGGTCCGAAACCGTAGGCGACTCTGTGTGCGAGCCTGTTTCAGGTCGTGGGTCGAGCGGTCAGAGTCCGAGTTCGCGGGCGATGAGCATGAGCTGGACCTCGGTGGTGCCTTCCCCGATCTCGAGGATCTTCGAGTCGCGGTAGTGGCGGGCAACGAGGAATTCGTTCATGAAGCCGTAGCCGCCGTGGATCTGGGTGGCATCGCGGGCGTTGTCCATCGCTGCCTCGCCGGCGATCATCTTCGCGATCGCGGCCTCCTTCTTGAACGGCAGCCCGGCGAGCATCCGGGAGGCTGCGAGGTAGTACGCCGAGCGGGCAGCGACGACGCGCGCCTCCATCCGGGCGATCTTGAACGAGATCCCCTGGAAGTCGGAGATCGGCTTGCCGAAGGCCTGACGCTCCTTCGCATACTTCACGGATTCGTCGACGCAGCCCTGCGCGGCACCGACGGACAGGGCGCCGACGGCGATGCGGCCTTCGTCGAGGATGCGCAGGAAGTTCGCGTAGCCGCGGCCGCGTTCGCCCAGCAGGTTGGCCTCGGGCACCTGGACGTTGTCGAAGGTCAGCGGGTGCGTGTCCGATGAATTCCAGCCGACCTTGTCATACGCCGGTTCGGCGGTGAAGCCGGGGGTTCCGGTGGGGATCATGATCGTCGAGATCTCGGGCACCTCCTGGCCGGACGTCGAGGTCCGGGTCCCGGTCACGGCGGTGGCGGTGACCAGTCGGGTGATGTCGGTGCCCGAGTTCGTGATGAAGCACTTGCCGCCGTTGATCGTCCAGGTGCCGTCGGTCAGCGTGGCCTTCGTCTTCGTGCCGCCGGCATCGGATCCGGCCTCGGGCTCCGTCAGGCCGAAGGCGCCGAGTCCGGAGGCGTCGGTGAGTTGGGGCAGCCATTCGCGCTTCTGCTCCTCGGTGCCGAACCGGTAGATCGGCATCGCGCCCAGGGAGACTCCGGCCTCGAGGGTGATCGCCAGCGACTGGTTGACCCGGCCGATCTCCTCGATGGCCAGGCACAGGGCGAAGTAGTCGCCGCCCATGCCGCCGTACTCCTCGTCGAAGGGCAGACCGAACAGCCCCATCTGCCCCATCTTGGCGACGAGGGCGTAGGGGAACTCGTGCTTGGCATCGAGCTCGGCGGACACGGGTGCGACTTCGTCGTCAGCGAACTTCGCCACCCCTTGGCGCAGGTCTTCGTATTCTTCGGGCAGCATGCCCGGGACAAAGGTCTCCATGGTTTCCTCCCCCGCCGGTGGCGTGGTTGTCGTGGTCTCGGTTATCTCAGCTGTTCCGCGGGTGCCGGTGCCGCCGTCCGGTCCCCGGCTCGTGTCTTCTGCAGGGATCAGTCGGCGGGTTCGCCGATTCCGGCCTCTTCGGCGATGTCCTCGTCGACGACGGTGGCGAGCACCTCGTCGAGTCCGACCTGGGCGCCCTCGACGGCGGTGACGGAGACGATGCCGGCGGCGGGTGCGGTGAGCACGTGCTCCATCTTCATCGCCTCGACGACGACGATCGGATCGCCCTGGTCGACTCTGTCGCCGGTGTCGACCCGGACGGCCACGACGGCCCCGGGCATCGGAGCGAGGACCTCTGCTCCCTCGAGCCCGGGCGTGAGCGAGGAGTCGGCCAGCGGTCGGGTGAAGACGTGGATGCCGCGGTCGGTGCTGACCCAGATGGTGCGCTCACCGGCGTCGGAGAAGATCCGTGCCGTGTGTTGGACGCCTCCCAGGACGACGCGCCAGAGGCCGTCGGCGTCGCTGTCGACGCGGTCGGCGTCGGCCACGACCTCCATGGTCTGCCCGCCGGTGGCCAAGCGAAGCGTCGGGCGGAACTCCGGCCTGGAGGCCCGCCAGGCACTCGGTCCGGCCCACGCCGAGGCGGCCGATCGATTCGCTGTCAGCTCAGCGGCCGTGATCGGGCCGGTGAGCGTGGTCCCGGCCGCTCCCCCGGTGGCCAGGACGGCCGCGGCTGCCAGCTGTGCATGGATCTCGGTGGCGGTGTGGGCGAGCTGCTCCTCGCCGAGGTTGTCGATCAGGGAGGTGTCGAGGTCACCGGCGACCACCTCGGGCAGGGCGAACAGAGTCCGCAGGAAGTCGATGTTCGTCACGATCCCCGGCACCGCTGAGGCCGCGAGCGCGGCATCGAGTCGCGCGATCGCCGCGGCTCGATCCTCGGCGCGGACGATGAGTTTGGCGATCATCGGATCGTAGTCCGACGCGATCGTCTGTCCGGCCTCGAGCCCGGCATCGACGCGGATGCCCTCACCTTCCGGGAAGACGACGTCGAGGGCCCGGCCGCCGGTGGGCAGGAAGCCTCGCGAGGGATCCTCCGCGTAGATGCGCGCCTCGATCGAATGCCCGGTCAGCGTGATGTCGTCCTGACTCAGCGGCAGCCGTTCTCCGGCGCCGACGAGCAGCTGCAGCTCGACGAGGTCGATGCCGGTGACTTCCTCGGTCACGGGGTGTTCGACCTGCAGACGGGTGTTCATCTCCATGAAGAAGAACTCGTCGGGACGGTCGGCGCCGACGATGAACTCGACGGTGCCGGCTCCGACGTAGCCCACGGACTTCGCGGTCTCGCAGGCGGCCTGGCCGATGCGGGCTCGGGTCGCCTCGTCGAGCAGCGCCGAGGGCGCCTCCTCGATGACCTTCTGATGCCGACGCTGCAGCGAGCACTCACGCTCGCCGAGGTGGATGACGTTGCCGTGGGCGTCGGCCATGACCTGGACCTCGATGTGGCGCGGGGTGGCCACGAGTCGTTCGAGGAAGAGAGTGTCGTCGCCGAAGGAGCTCGCGGCCTCACGGCGGGCCGTCTGCAGCGCTTCGGCCAGCTTCTCGGCCTCGAACACCGCGTGCATGCCTTTGCCTCCGCCTCCGGCGGAGGGTTTGATGAGCACGGGGAACCCGATATCGGTCGAGGCCGCGATCAGGGCTTCGTCGCTCATGGCGGCGTCCTTCGTGCCGGGCACGAGCGGGACTCCGCGGGAGGATACGGCCTGTTTGGCGGTGATCTTGTCGCCCATGGTCCGGATGGCGTGCGCGTCGGGGCCGAGGAAGACGATGCCGGCGGACTCGCAGGCCGCGGAGAACTCCGCGTTCTCCGACAGGAATCCGTAGCCGGGGTGGATGGCCTGCGCTCCGGTCGACTGGGCGGCGGCGATGACCTTGTCGATGCGCAGATACGATTCGGAGGCGGCGGCCGGGCCCAGGTGCACGGCGGTGTCGGCGGCCTTGACGTGGGCGGCGTGGGCATCGGCGTCGGAGTAGACGGCGACGGTTCTGATCCCGAGCCGACGGCAGGTGCGGATGACGCGCAGGGCGATCTCTCCGCGGTTGGCGATGAGTACAGTCTTGAACATCGAGGGGCTCACATTCTGAAAACGCCGTAGCCGCTGGCATTCAGCGGGCGTTCCATCGGTCCGAAGCGGGCGAGTTCGAGGGCCAGAGCCAGGACCTGACGGGTGTCACCGGGTTCGATGATCCCGTCGTCCCAGAGCCGGGCCGTCGAGTAGTAAGGGTTGCCCTGGGCTTCGTACTGGTCGCGGATGGGCTGTTTGAAGCTGTCTTCGTCCTCTGCGCTCCAGGACTGGCCGCGGGCTTCGAGCTGATCGCGCTTGACGGTCGAGAGCACGCTGGCGGCCTGCTCGCCGCCCATCACGGAGATGCGGGCATTGGGCCACATCCACAGGAAGCGCGGCGAGTAGGCGCGGCCGCACATCGAATAGTTGCCGGCGCCGAAGGAGCCGCCGATGACGACGGTGAACTTCGGCACGCGGGCGGTCGCGACGGCGTTGACCATCTTCGCGCCGTGCTTGGCGATGCCGCCGGCCTCGTAGTCGCGGCCGACCATGAACCCGGAGATGTTCTGCAGGAAGATCAGCGGCACACCACGCTGGTCGCAGAGTTCGATGAAGTGGGCGCCCTTGAGGGCGGATTCGCCGAAGAGGATGCCGTTGTTGGCCACGATCCCCACCGGGTGTCCGTCGAGGTGAGCGAAGCCGGTGATGAGGCTGGTGCCGTATTCGGCTTTGAATTCGTGGAACTCCGAGCCGTCGACCAGCCGGGCGATGACCTCGTGGACGTCGTAGGGGGTGCGGGAATCGACGGGCACCACCGAGGTCAGCTCCTCGGGTGGGTGCGCGGGCAGGCGGGATTCGATGACGTCCCAGTTCGGGGTGTTCTTCGGTCCGAGCGTGGAGACGACGTCGCGCATGATCTCCAGGGCGTGGGAGTCGTTGGCGGCGAGGTGATCGGTGACGCCGGAGATGCGGGAGTGCAGGGCGCCGCCGCCGAGCTCTTCGGCGGTGACCTCCTCGCCGGTGGCGGCCTTGACCAGGGGCGGGCCGCCGAGGAAGATCGTGCCCTGGTCGGCGACGATGATCGACTCATCGGCCATGGCCGGAACGTAGGCGCCGCCGGCGGTGCAGGAGCCGAGGACGGCGGCCAGCTGCGGGATCCCAGCGGCCGAGAGCGTGGCCTGGTTGTAGAAGATGCGGCCGAAGTGCTCACGGTCGGGGAACACATCGTCCTGGTTGGGCAGGTTCGCGCCGCCGGAGTCGACGAGATAGATGCACGGGAGGTCGTTCTCCTTCGCGATCTCCTGCGCCCGGAGGTGCTTCTTCACGGTCACGGGATAGTAGGTGCCGCCCTTGACGGTGGCGTCGTTGGCCACGATGACGCATTCGCGGCCGGCGACTCGGCCGATGCCGGTGATGATCCCGGCTCCCGGGCTGGCATCGTCGTACATGCCGTTCGCGGCCAGCGGGGAGAGTTCGAGGAACGGAGTGCCCGGATCGAGGAGGTGCTCGACGCGCTCGCGCGGCAGCAGCTTGCCCCGGTCGATATGACGCTGCCTGGACTTCTCGGACCCGCCTCGGGCGGTGGCCCGAATGCGCTCCCGGAGTTCGGCGATGAGTTCGGCGTGGGCCTCGGCGTTGACCTGCCCCGTCGCCGGACTGACCGCAGTTCCCACTGCTCTCATTCCATCCTCATTTCAGTTAATTTTCCTTAACTGACTGCTATGATACTGCTCACAGGCAGAAGTGACAATGAGCGGATCCCGCAGCGCGCTGGCAGCGGGAACCGGATCAACAGCGGGACGAGGAAGGGGTCCGACCATGTCGACCGAGGAAGCGACCAAGCCGACCTCGCGCGCGGAGGCGAAAGCCGCCCGTCGTGAGCAGCTGCTGAACGTGGCGAAGACGCTGTATGCCCGCCATGGCTTCCATGGTGTCCGCCTCGACGACCTCGGACAGGGCGCGGGCATCTCGGCCCCGGCGGTGTACCGGCACTTCTCCTCGAAGGAGGCCGTGCTCGAGGAGCTGCTCGTCGGGATCTCTCAGTACCTGCAATCCGGTGGGGACGAGATCGTCGCCGCGGCCGGGCAGACGAGTGCGTCGGCCGATTCGGACAAGGCGGATGCCGCAGCCGCGACCCTGCACCGTCTCATCGACTTCCATGTCGACTTCGCGATGAGCGAGCCCGAGCTCATCCGCATCCAGGATCGCGATCTCGCAGCGCTTCCCGAGGATTCGCGCCGGACTGTGCGTCGTCTGCAGCGCGCCTATGTCAGTCGTTGGGCAGAGGTCGTTGCAACAGCTCATCCGGACTGGTCGCTCGATGTCGCCACGGTGCGGGTGCACGCGGTGTTCGGAATGATGAATTCGACCCCGTACCAGGCACGACGCTCCAGCGCCGAGGTGGTCGGGGTCGAACTGCGCGCGGCCGCGGCCGCCGCGCTGGGAATCGGATGAGGCCGCGACTCAGGTAGCTGTGCCGACCAGATATCCGATTCGGCCTGAAGTGAGATGATGCGGTCTGACGCTCTGATATGAGCAGATCGTCCGACCAGCAGATCTCAGATTTCAAGCCCGTCGAGTTCACTGACAAATTGGTAGCCGTTCAAACATGCCGCCTTTCAGCATTTAGCATTCAGCGCGAGAATACTCCTCAAGGGCTTCATCTTCGGACATCTTCTTAAACTGTTGATCTCCAATAGTGATCTGATCGCCGGACTGATTTTCGATGATCGGTTCGGCTGGCTCTGGAGTCCAGCTGTAGGCACTCTGATTTTCGAGATCCCACATCACCTGCTCGCCGTCTTCGGTGAGTTCACCATGAAACTGATGCTCCGGCTCAAGCTCAGCCCCTTTGCCGCTTTCCGAACATGTGAAATCCGTGAAGACCGCAGCACCATCGTCGATGACCAGCAGCCCGTCACCATTGAAAAATTCTCCCGAAACCCCTCCGCCGCAAGCGCTAAGCGTTAAGACAGCTCCAGAAACAGCCGCCAGCAACCAGGACTCCTTGCTACCAATATTCATCGATTTCAAAACGCTCCTTGTCAAAGTGCAGAATTTCACGATCGAGACTAACAGAAGCACTCATCCGACCGGATCGTGACAGACTTCGTGACCTTCTCAGCTGTGCCGAGCAAGCGTCCTGACATAGTTCAGGTTTCGCCAGCTGTGGAAGACAAACGTCTGCCGAGTCAGACTGAAAAGCTTGACCCTTGCGTTGTCGCTGGACGTTCGCCTATGCGCGTCGGACAGCTGGCTTTCGAAAACACTCAGTTTCGTGGTTTGAAGCGAGTACCGCTCAGGGGACGATGACGAGCTTGCCCCGGACGTGTCCGGCGGCACTGTCCTTGAAGGCCTGCGGGACCTCGTCGAGACCGTAGGTCCAGGCGACGTCGACGGTCAGTTGTCCTTCATCGGCGAGGAGTCCCAGGCGGGCCGTCTCGGCTCCGTCGGGGCGCACCCAGATGTAGCGTCCACCGTGTTCGGCGACCGAGGGGTCGGCGACGGAGGCATGCGTGCCGCCCTCGGCCAGCACGGCCAGAGTGTCGTCGAGGACGCCCCCGACGAAGTCGGCGACACCGTCGACGGGTCCGCCGGCGGCCTCGAGCACGCGATCGGCCAGACCCGGGCCATACGTGACGGGTTCGGCACCGAGGCCGCGCAGATAGTCGTGGTTCCTCTCCGAGGCCGTGCCGATGACACGCGCGCCGGCCCACGCGGCGATCTGCACGGCGAAGCTGCCCACTCCCCCGGACGCGCCGTGGACGAGGACGGTTCTGCCGTCGAGGGCGCCGAGGGACTCGAGAGTGCGCAGGGCAGTGCCTCCGGCCAGGGGCAGACCGCCCGCCTGCTCCCAGCTCAGGCTCTTGGGCTTGGCGGCGACCGCACGCACGGGAACCGCGACCTTCTCCGCGAAGGTCCCGGTGCTCAGCACGTCCTTGCGCGCATAGGCGATCACCTCATCGCCGATGGAGAACTCGGGGGTGTCGAACCCGAGTCCGATGACGACGCCGGCGACGTCCCAGCCCGGTGTGACCGGGAATTGGGTCGGCATGAACGCGTCGAGGTGGCCGCCGACGAGCTTCCAGTCGACCGGGTTGACGCCAGCGGCCTTGACCTCGATGAGCACCGAGGCCGGTGGGAGCTTCGGGTCGGGCAGATCGCGGACCGTGATGTCGTCGAAGTTCTCTGTGTAGGCGTCGTAGACGGCAGCGCGCATAGCAATGGCCTTCCGGTAGCTGTCAGGGTGACTGACCTGTGAGTCAGTCTGGCTGAACAACACCGGAAGGCCATCAGGCTATTCCTGCGAAGGGCGCGGTCTCCTACTCGTAGGTCTGACCGGACTTCGCCCGCTCGACCAGTGAGGCCGGTGGGGTGAAGTGCTCGCCGTACTTCGCCGCGAGCTCTTCGGCACGCTTGACGAAGCCGGTCAGGCCGCCCTCGTACTGGTTGACGTACTGGAGGACACCGCCCGTCCACGCCGGGAATCCGATGCCGAAGATCGAGCCGATATTGGCATCCGGCACCGAGGTGAGCACTCCCTCGTCGAGGCATTTGATCGTCTCGATCGCCTCAGCGAAGAGCATCCGCTCCTGCAGGTCGGCGAAGGGCTGATCGGTCGAACCCGAATCGTACTGCTCGCGGACCCCGGGCCACAGTGCGGTGCGCTTGCCGTCCTCGTCGTAGTCGTAGAAGCCCGCCTTGTCCTTGCGGCCGGTGCGGCCGGCTTCGACCATCCAGTCGATGACCGCCTCGGACGGGTGCGCGACCCACGTGCCTCCGGCCGCCTCGGTGGCGGTCTTGGTCTCCTGGCGGATCTTCTGCGACAGGGTCAGCGTCAGTTCGTCGAGCAGCTGCAGGGCACCGGTCGGGTAGCCGGCCTGCAGTGCCGCCTGCTCCACCGTTGCCGGTTCCACGCCCTCGCCGACGGCCGCGACCGCCTCGGCGATGTAGGTCCCGATGACACGGGAGGTGTAGAAGCCGCGGGAGTCGGTGACGACGATCGGGGTCTTCTTGATCTGCTGGACGAGGTCGAAGGTGCGGGCCAGAGTCTCATCGGAGGTGTTCTCCCCACGGATGATCTCGACCAGGGGCATCTTGTCCGCCGGGGAGAAGAAGTGGACGCCGATGAAGTCCTTGTCGCGGTCGACCCCGGTGGCCAGTTCGGTGATCGGCAGGGTCGAGGTGTTCGACCCCAGGACGGCATCGGGTTCGACGATGTTCTGGATCTCACCGAACACCTGCTGCTTGACCGGCACGGACTCGAAGACGGCTTCGATGACGAAGTCGACTCCGGCGAAGTCCTCGACCGCCGCGCTCGGGGTGATCCGGTCGAGAACGGCCTTGGACTTCTCCTCGGTGGTCTTGCCCTTGGCCAGAGCCGACTCTTCGCGCTTGACCGCATAGGCCTTGCCCTTCTCGGCGGCGGCGAGTTCGACGTCCTTGAGGACGACCTCGATGCCGGCCTTCGCTGCGGTGTAGGCGATGGCAGCACCCATCATTCCGGCTCCGAGGACCCCGAGCTTCCTGACCTGCCGGGGCTCGTACCCGTCCGGTCGGGAACCGCCGGAGTTGATGTGGCCGAGGTCGAAGAAGAACGCCTGGATCATGTTCTTCGCCACCGGAGTGTGGGTGAGGTGGACGAAGTACCGGGACTCGACCGACAGCGCGGTGTCGATATCGACGCTCGCACCTTCGACGGCCGCGGCGAGGACCGCGCGCGGGGCCGGCATCGGCGCGCCCTTGGTCTGACGGCGCAGCATCGCCGGCAGTCCCGGGAGCATCGCGGCGAGCTTGGGCGAGGACGGCGATCCGCCCGGGATCTTGAAGCCCTTGACGTCCCAGGGCTGAGCCGCTTCGGGGTTGTCCTTGATCCAGGCCTTCGCCCGCGCCTCGAGTTCGGCCGTGGGGGCGAGTTCGTCGATGAGTCCGAGCGCCTTGGCGTCGGCGGCCTTGAACTTCGTCGAGGGCAGGATCACCTTCTGCAGGGCGTCCTGGATGCCGATCATGCGCACTGTGCGCGCGATGCCCCCGCCGCCGGGCAGCAGACCGAGGGAGACCTCGGGGAACCCGAAGCGGGCGCTGGGGTTGTCCTCGGCAGCGATCCGGTGATGCGCGGCGAGCGCGATCTCGAGTCCGCCGCCCAGTGCCGCTCCGTTCAAGGCCGCGACGACGGGCTTGCCGAAGGTCTCGAGCCGACGCAGCACGGACTTCACGCTCTCGACCTGTGCGAACTCTGCCTCGGCGGTCTCGGGGCTCGCCTGGCGGATCTGGTTGAGGTTGCCTCCGGCGAAGAAGGTCTTCTTCGGCGAGGTCAGCACGACGCCGGTGATGTCGTCGACGTTGGCCTCGAGCCACTCCACGGTCGCCTGCATGGCGGCGGAGTAGTAGTCGTTCATGGTGTTGACTTTGGCGCCCGGTTCGTCGATGACGACGGTGACGATGCCGTCGGCGTCGGTGGTGCGCTCGTAGTCGATGGTGGTCGTTGTCGTCATGTCAGACCCTTTCGATGATCGTCGCGATGCCCATTCCGCCACCGATGCACAGGGTGACGAGTCCGCGCTTGAGGTCGCGGCGTTCGAGTTCGTCGAGGACGGTGCCCAGAATCATGGCACCGGTGGCGCCGAGCGGGTGGCCCATGGCGATGGCTCCGCCGTTGACGTTGACCTTCTCATGCGGAATGCTCAGGTCCCTCATCCACTTGAGCACGACGGCGGCGAAGGCCTCGTTGAGTTCGAACAGGTCGATGTCGTCGACGGTGAGGCCGGCTTTGTCGAGGGCCTTGCGCGTCGCCGGAGTCGGACCGGTGAGCATGATCGTCGGTTCGGAACCGGTGACTGCGGTGGAGACGATGCGGGCACGCGGTTTCATGCCCATCGTCTGGCCCACCTCGGCGTCGCCGAGGATGACCAGGCTGGCGCCGTCGACGATGCCCGAGGAGTTCGCGGCGGTGTGGACGTGGTCGATCTCTTCGATCCAGTGGTACTTCTGGAGGGCCACCTCGTCGAATCCGGCCTGGGCGGCGAGCTTCGCAAACGCCGGGTTGAGCTTCGACAGCGATTCCACGGTGGAGCCGGGACGCATGTGCTCGTCCCGGTCGAGCAGGGTGATGCCGTTGATGTCCTTGACGGGCACGATCGACTTCTCGAAGTACCCGTTCTCCCAGGCGTTGGCCGCCCGCTTCTGCGATTCTGCCGCGAAGGTGTCGACGTCGTTGCGGGTGAAGCCCTCGGTGGTGGCGATGAGGTCGGCGCCGATGCCCTGGGGCACGAAGTAGGTGTCGAAGTTCGTCGTCGGGTCCTGTGCCCAGGCGCCGCCGTCGGATCCCAGCGGCACGCGCGACATGGACTCGACGCCGCCGGCGAGGACGAGGTTCTCGAATCCGCTGCCGACCTTCTGTGCCGCGAGGTTGACGGCCTCGAGACCCGAAGCGCAGAACCGGTTGACCTGGACGCCTGCGACCGACTCGTCGAGGCCGGCCACGAGGGCGGCCGTGCGGGCGATGTCGCCGCCCTGCTCACCGACAGGTGACACGACACCGAGCACGAGGTCGTCAATGGCTTTGTCATCGAGTTCGGGGTTGCGCTCGCGCACGGCGTCGATGAGCCCGGTCACGAGGTCGATGGGTTTGACGCTGTGGAGCGCACCGTCGCGGTTCTTGCCGCGTGGGGTGCGCACCGCGTCATAGATGAACGCTTCGCTCATGTGTTCCTCACAGTCTTCGTGGAAGACCGACCAGCAAATCTGATCGATCGTTCAGTAACATTCGCATGTTCCATTGTGTACCAGTTTTCAGTGACGATCAACACACCGCTGACGCGGCGCTTTCGAGAACCCGACACATGGCCCGTGAACCTGACCGCAGGCGGCCGCTGCCGCTGTCAGGTGCGGGACGAAGCGGCAGCAGTCGCTCGGGAATCCGACCGCGCCGCTGCTGCTTCGAAACTCTCCGGCGGCTCTCTCCAGTCGCGGATCGCCGTCGCGAGGTTCTTCGTCAGCACAGCGCGAGGCAGCCCAGTGATCCGTCCGGCGGCTTTGACGAGCCCATCGGATCCGCTGTACCCGACGGAGCGCGCCGCCGACGGCGTCGTCGCCCCTGCGCGGATCCGCATCAGTGCGCGGTTGAGCCTCCTGCGTGTGCGCCATTGCACGAACGACATTCCGAGATCGTCCTTGAACAGCCGCTCGAGATGCCGCGTGCTCACCGCGTGCCGATCCGCCAGGGTCGGCAGCGAAGTCAGCAGGCTCAGCGGATCGTCTGCCACGGAGACGACGATCGGGTGAGTGGGCGTCGGGATGTAGAAGTCATCAGCGATGAGCGCCATCAGCTCGGTGTCCAGGGCAGCGCGAAACGGACGACGGTCCGCCTCGCACGCCGGAGGCGAAGCGAGGATGAGCAGAGCAATCTCTCGGATCGCAGAGGAATGCCTGAGATGGAGGAGTCCGTCAGGCGGCTCGGTTCGCGGCGAGAGCCTCGGCCCGAGCATAATGCAGTCCCGACTCGCGGTCACCGCGTGCTCAACACCGGATGCCAACCACAGACTCGACCCGGCCGAAAGACCCAAGTGCTCGGCGGCGGCGCTGCCCGACCTCGGCTCGACACAGCCTGCCGCCCCGACGAGGACACCCGACCCAGAATCGGCCGAACATCGCCGAACATGCATTTCGACCGAGCCACTGACGACGTGGATCAGCAGCGGATAGTCGTGGGAATGGAAGTCGTGTCCGGTCAGCACCACAGGATGATCATCGCTCGAGGCCCGACGGGCCGGTCGGAGCAGATCGTGTCGTATTGGTCGAATGAGGATGTCGCCTTTGTCGAAGGAATCGCGTAATCAGTAGTTAGGTTAGGCTATGTTATCCGATTCCAGCTGCTCGCTCATACGTCGCAGTTTCTGCGCAGTCCCGGGGGTGCCCATGTCCAGTCTCCGCTCACTTGCTTCAATCGTTTCGGCCGCCGCGCTGCTCCTCGTTGTCGGCTGTTCGCAAGCGGCACCTTCCGGATCCGAAACGGCCGAGGCTGAGACCCGTGTCGTGGCGACTGAGCAGGGTGACATCGAGGTCCCGAGCGATCCGGAGCGCATCGTTGTGCTCAACTATGCCCTGGCCGGTTACCTGTTCAACCTCGATGAACCGGTGGTCGCCATGACGCCGGAGGTGACTGATTCCGAGGGTGAATACGCCGAGTTCTGGAAGGACGAGGCCGAAGCCGCCAATACGGAGTTCCTCCCCTGGAGCGATGACGGATTCGATCTCGAGGCTGTTGTCGCTGCCGACCCGGATCTCATCATTGCCGGCGGTATCGGGTTCCCCCTCAAGCACGCCACCGACTCGTTCGATCGTCTGGCAGAGATCGCCCCGACAGTCGTCGTTTCCGGCGAGAAGCAGACCTGGCAGGAACAGTTCTCGTTCCTCGCCGACGACGTACTGGGCAAGCAGGACGAGTACGAGGAATTCGAATCCGATTACGAGGACAGGGTCGCCGAAGTCAAGGAGAACATCGAAGTTCCCGAGGGGGAGATCTCGATCCTCAGCCTCGACGACCCGAAAACCCCGTACATCCTCATCGAAGGCGAGAGCCTCTCATCCGCGCTCGAGCCGCTCGGCTTCACCACCGCGCCCCTGTTCGCCGAGAACGACATCGAGCCCTACACCCCCGGCGGGGATCTGTTCAGTCCCTCCCTCGAAGTCCTTCCCGAAGTGCTGCGCTCGGAGACGGTGTTCGTCGTCGGCTTCAACAACGCGGACATCGGAGTCGACGACCTCGAGAACGCATCCCCCTATGACAGAGTGCCCGCATTCGAATCGGGCCAAGCCTATGACCTCCCATATTGGTCGATGCGCGGAGACTATGACGAGGCGATGGCACTGCTCGACATCATCGAGGATCAGTTCGGGCGCAATTGATCAACCGCAGGTCACGTGGAACTCACCCGGAGGGACTGCGGAGATGCCTGCCGATATTGCGAACCCCGGGGCACCGTGACCGGCAAGAAGTTCGAGCCCACTCTGCGGCACCTCGGCGATGTAGGCAAACGAGCGGCGGTGCTGGGGACCATCAAGGGTTCGGCGCTGAGTGCGTCTCTGACGTTCCGTGCCGCGAAGTCGGAC
>DWZN01000243.1 GCA_019117545.1 Candidatus Brevibacterium intestinavium | reverse complement strand
AGTCTCACCAGAAAAACAAACAATTTCTGGCATCACAACTAGTTCAAACAAACACGCTATTGGATTCTCAAACCACAAACACACACCCATCACCGCAACCCACACAAGGCCACGTACACTGGGGGCATCCGTTTCTGTTTGCACTTCTCGTCTTGCGACTCGCCGTGCCGGCGGATGTCTACTCTACATCGTTGCGTCGATCCGCGCAACTCGAAGTTCATCTTCGATTCGCCCGAATCGCTCCCGATCAGAGCGACCGTCACCGTTCCTTGCGGCTCGGCAACCCGGTCAACAATACACACCTCGACACCTGTGCGCAAAACGCACCCGATCGCACGCCTACCCACCCCGCAGACCCGGCTCGAATACGGGCTCCGGCCCGCCTCGGCGAAGGTCCCGTGCGCATCTTCAGGCGACCGGCTCCACGAGTTCCGGGGAATCATTGCGCACATTGCCCACAGCTCTGCCGACCCGGTGCCGGGTCACACTGGCCGGATCCACGTGAGCCAGCGTCGAACTCAGCAGGTCAGGGACATCGCTGCTGAGCACTGCCGGATCGATCCAGTCATCGATGCGGTCGCGTCCGAGGAAGACCGGCATCCGGTGATGGACATCGCTGAGGTGTCCGGCCGATTCCATGGTCAGAATCGTCGTCGAGACCAACCAGGTGGCATCCGGCTGCTTCCAGAACTCGAAGAGTCCGGCCATGAACAGAGGATCATCGCCGGCAGCGCTCATCATCCACGGCTGTTTGCCGTCCTCGGTGGTCTCCCATTCGTAATAGCCCGGGATCGGCAGTGCACAGCGTCGCCGTCTGATCGCCTGCCGGAACATCGGCTTGTCGAGCACGGTCTCCGAGCGAGCGTTGAATGCCTTGAACCCGATCTTGACGTCCTTGGCCCACGCGGGGACCAGGCCCCAAGATGCGGTTTCGAGTCGCCGGTGCAGCTGCCCCTCGTCATCGAAGCGTTCGACGACGATCGGCACGAAAGACCCAGGCGGCACGTTGAAGCGCGGCACGAAGTCGTAGGACACGACGTCCAGCCGAAGCTCGTCGGCGAGATCCGCCGGGTCGAGAGACATATTGAGTCGACCGCACATGCGCCCATCTTCTCATTTCACTACACTGTCGACAATGGCGGCAGAAGAGAATACAGCGACCAGATTCGACCCGATCGAGGAGTCCCGGCGGCAGTGGCTGGCCCATGGCTGGGACGAAGCAGCCGATGGCATGACCACGGTGATCTCGGTGATGAGGATCCACCAGCTCTTCCTCGCCCGCGTGGACGCAGCGCTCAAGCCCTTCGCCCTCACCTTCTCCCGCTACGAAGTCCTCACCCTGCTGTCATTCACTCGTTCGGGCACCTTGCCGATGTCGAAGATCTCCGCCCGGCTGCAGGTTCATGCGACATCGACGACGAATTCCGTCGACCGCCTCGAAAAGGCCGGCCTCGTCGCCCGGCGCAGCCATCCGGACGACCGCCGAACCACTCTCGTCGACCTCACCGAGGCAGGACGTGAGCTCGCGGCCGAGGCCACGACCGCACTCAACGCCGAGGTCTTCACCTCACCCGACTTCTCCGAAACCGATCTCGGCTCCCTCCTGCCCCACCTCGAAAGCCTGCGCTCCGGGCTCGAAGACCGGAGCTGAATCGGCAACGGCCTCCATCCGATCCGCCTCGGGCCTGCCGCCGCAGAAATTAGTTGGACGTCCAAGTATTCCGGACGTATTGTGGAGTCGGTCACCCTATTCACGTCCGATCACTGGAGGAACCATGTCCCGCAGCACAGCAGCTGCCCTGCCCTTCGGACTCACCGACGAACAGCAGACCGTCTCCGGAATGGTCCGTGAGTTCGCCGATACCGAAATCGCCCCTCATGCACTCGAATGGGACGCCGAGCACCACTTCCCCGTCGACGTGATCAAGAAGACCGCCGACCTCGGCATGGGCGGCATCTACGTGAGCGAAGAGGCCGGCGGAACCGGCATGGGCCGGATGGATGCGGCGCTGATCTTCGAAGCGATGTCGACCGCATGCCCCTCCGTGGCTTCCTACATCTCCATCCACAATATGGTCGCGTGGATGATCGACAAGTTCGGAGACGCCGAACAGAAGACCAAGTACCTCGCCCCGCTCGTCGCGATGGAGCACCTCGGCAGCTACTGCCTGACCGAGCCCAACGCCGGGTCCGATGCCGCTGCGCTGCGGACCTCGGCCAGAGAGGACGGAGACTCCTATGTCCTCAACGGGGTCAAGCAGTTCATCTCCGGTGCCGGTTCCTCGGAGACCTACCTCGTCATGGCCCGTTCGGGCCAGGACGGCGCACGGGGGATCTCCGCCTTCATCCTCGAGAAGGGCATGGAGGGCCTGAGCTTCGGCCCGAACGAACAGAAGATGGGCTGGCGCGCTCAGCCGACCCGGCAGGTGATCATGGAGAACGTGCGCGTGCCCAAGGAGAACCTCCTCGGCGAGCCGGGCCAGGGATTCAAGATCGCCATGTCCGGCCTCGACGGCGGCCGTCTCAACATCGGCGCCTGCTCGCTCGGCGGCGGGCAGGCGGCGCTGGAGAAGGCCGTCTCCTATATGGGCGAGCGTCAGGCATTCGGCACCGAACTCGCCGGATTCCAGGCTCTGCGCTTCGAAGTCGCACAGATGCAGGCCGACCTCGAAGGTGCTCGCTCCCTCCTGTGGCGGGCCGCGAACGCCTACGACTCCGGCGATCCCAACACCTCGCTCCTGTCCGCGATGGCCAAGCTCAAGGCGACCGACACCGGTTTCGACGTCGCGAATCGGGCCCTCCAATTGCACGGCGGATACGGATATCTGACAGAGTATGGAATTGAGAAGCTGGTTCGTGACCTGCGAGTCCACCAGATTCTGGAAGGCACCAACGAAATCATGCGCGTGATCATCTCGCGCAAGAGCACAGGAGTGGGCTGATATGGCAGATACTTCGGCACAACCGGCGGACGACTCCGTCATCACCTCGGTTTCCAACGGGGTGGGCCGAATCGAACTCAACAGACCGAAGCTGATCAATGCGCTCAGCCAGGACATGGTGGGCGCCATCGATGATGCCCTGAGCGCCTGGCGCGATGACGATTCGGTCTCCCTCGTCCTCGTCACCGGCCGTGGAGAGCGCGGCCTGTGCGCGGGCGGCGATATCAAGGCCGTGTACAACGACATCGTGGCCGGCAGCGACGAGAACGCGAAGTTCTGGAACCGCGAGTACAAGATGAACTTCGCGATCTCCGAATTCCCCAAGCCCTATGTCGTCATCATGAACGGCATCACCATGGGCGGTGGCGTCGGGATCTCCGGCCACGGTTCGCACCGCATCGCCACGGAATCGACGAAGGTGGGCATGCCGGAGACCGGGATCGGCCTGTTCCCCGACGTCGGTGGCACGCACCTGCTGGCCAACTCCCCCGGCGAGCTCGGCACCCATCTCGCACTGACGGGACAGCCCGTCGGCGCCGGTGCCGCGATCGCCCTCGGACTCGCCGACCGCTTCGTGGCCGATGCGCAGATCCCCGATCTCATCGCCGATCTGACCGCCGGGCAGGACCTCGACACCGTCCTCGACAGGTATGCCGCCGAAGCGCCCGCCAA
>DWZN01000242.1 GCA_019117545.1 Candidatus Brevibacterium intestinavium | reverse complement strand
TCGATCCCGGCATCGAGATTCCCGAGGCCGCGCGCGCCGTGCACGGGATCACCACCGAATACGCTCAGGCGAACGGGGCCGAAGCGCGGCAGGGCGTGACGGAGCTGTGTGAGATCTTCTCGGCCCTCAAGGACGCCGGAGCGGTCGTCGTCGGCCACAACATCGTCTACGACCTCAGCGTCATGGCCGCTGAGGTGGCCAGGCACCGACCGGACATCGACTTCGCCGCGATCATTCCCACGATCGTCGACACCTTCGTCGTCGACAAGCACATCGATCCCTACCGCAGGGGCAAGCGGACGCTGATCGAGACCGCGAAGACCTACGGGGTCGATCTCCTCGACGCCCACGATGCCGCGGCCGATGCGCTGGCCGCGCTGGACATTTCCCGTGCATTGGCCGAAAGATCCACGGAAATCGCAGCGCTGAGCAAGGCCGAGATCATGGCCGCCCAGGCCGATTGGAAGCGCGAGCAGGCCGCGGGACTGCAGGCCTGGCTGCGGAAGAAGGGCAACGCCGAAGCCGTCGTCGACGGTTCGTGGCCGATGGCCTGAACGCTAGACTCGACACCGACGAACACACGACGAAGGACGACAATGGGAATCTTCTCTCGACTGCTCAATCGACCCGGCTCTCATGCGGAGAAGGCCACGGGCTGGTTCGAGCGTGCGGCCGATGACCTCGCCACCGCCGGGCGAGAGTACGCCGAACTCAGCGACGCAGAACTGACCGAGGCCGCAGGAGAGGTCTTCGCCTCGGGAACCCAGCAGGAGACGCTGACCCGATACTGCGCCCTCGCCCGCGAAGCCGGCGAACGGACTCTGAACGAACGCGCCTACGACACCCAGCTGCGCGGCCTGATCGGCCTGCTGCAGGGCAACGTCGTGCAGATGGCCACCGGTGAGGGCAAGACCCTCGTCGGTGCCCTGGCCGCAGCCGGCTACGCGCTGCAGGGACGCCGGGTCCACGTCGTCAGCGTCAATGACTACCTCGCCGTGCGCGACCGCACCTGGATGAAACCGCTGTTCGATCTCCTCGGGGTGCGTTCGGCGTCGATCTCAGGTTCACAGAGCGATGATGAGCGTCGTGAGGCCTACCGGGCCGAAGTCCTCTACGCCTCGGTCACCGAGGTCGGATTCGATGTGCTGCGCGACCGGTTCATCACCGACGATGCCGACCAGCGCATACCCGAACGAGACGTCGTCATCGTCGACGAAGCCGATTCGGTGCTCATCGACGAAGCCCGCGTGCCCTTGGTCCTGGCCGGTTCGGCACGGGTCGAGGACGCCGATGAGACGATTGCCGCGCTCGTCGCCCGTCTCACCCCCGGCACCGATTTCGAGGTCAGCACCGACCGGAATGCCGTGTCGCTGACCGACGCCGGGGTCGACCGCGTCGAGGCCGAACTCGGCGTCGAACTCTTCGGACACAACTCCGAGACACTGGCGGCGGTGAACCTCGCCCTCCACGCCCGGGCGCTGGTCAAACGCGATGTCGACTATCTCGTCGTCGACGGCCGGATCAAGCTCATCTCCTCCTCCCGCGGTCGTGTGGCCGAACTGCAGAGGTGGCCCGATGGGTTGCAGGCCGCCGTCGAGGCCAAGGAGAACCTCGGCACCACCGACAGCGGAGAGATCCTCGACCAGATGACGGTCGAAGAGCTCATCCACGGCTACGAGACCGTGTGCGGGATGACCGGCACCGCCCTGGCCGTCGGCGACGACCTGCGCGAGTTCTACTCCCTCGAGATCGTGCCCATCGACACCCATCTGCCGGTGATCCGCATCGACGAACCCGACCGCCTGTTCACCTACCAGGAGTCGAAGGAGCGCGCGATCGTCGAGGAGGTCGCGGAGAACCACAGCCGCAACCGTCCCGTGCTCATCGGCACCTCCTCGGTGGCCGAGAGCGAGTCACTGGCCGAGAGGCTGGCCGATCGCGGCATCGAGGTCGCAGTGCTCAACGCGAAGGACGACTCCCGGGAGGCCGAGATCATCGCCGCTGCCGGCGCGCCCGGCGCAGTCACCGTCTCGACGCAGATGGCCGGCCGCGGAACCGATATCCGCCTGGCGAACGACGATGTGGCCGAGGCCGGCGGACTGCTCGTCATCGGCGCGGGTCGCTACCCGTCGTCTCGGCTGGACGATCAGCTGCGCGGCCGCGCCGGGCGGCAGGGCGATCCGGGCACGTCGGTGTTCTTCACCAGCCTCGAGGACGAGCTGCTCACCCGGGTTCCGGAGATCCAACGCTTCGTCACCGAAGGTGATGAGACCGGGCTGATCGAATCCAAACGCGCCCGCGGACTCGTCGAGCACGCCCAGCGCATCGCCGAGGGCCAGAACACCGCCCTGCACCGTGACACCTGGCGGTTCAACGAGCTCATGGCCAAACAGCGCGAGCTCGTCCTCGAACGGCGATCCGAGATCCGCAAGGACGATGAACCGGTGGCACAGCTGCGCGAGGAGCTCGGCGACCGGGCCGAGGAGATCGTCGAGGAGCAGTCGGAGGAGGTCCTCGACGCGGTTCTGCGCAAGGTCATGCTCTTCCACCTCGATTCCCGTTGGGTTGACCACCTCGCGTTCCTCAACGACCTGCGCGAGGGCATCCACCTGCGCACCTTCGCCAGAGAGAAGCCTCACGAGGCGTTCAATGCGGAGTCCATCCGCATCTTCTCCTCGTTCTGGTCCGATGTCATCGACGATTCGGCGGCGACGATCAGGGACGCCGAGATCACCGCCGACGGCATCGACCTCGAATCCCACGGCCTCAAGCGTCCCTCATCGACGTGGACCTATCTGACCACGGAGAACGCCTTCGGCTCGGACATCGAGAACATCGTCAAGAAGGTCAGGCGCTGAGGACGGCGGAGCCACCGCCGCCCTCAGCTCAGGAGTCGGCGACGACTCCGCGGCGGATGGCGTCGGCCGTGCGGCGGATCCGCACGGCCGCATCCGGTTCGGCGACCTCCGCGACCTGACCGAGCAGGTCGAGGCTCTGCTTGGCCCAGCGGACGAAGTCGCCGGCGGCGATATCGCTGCCGCGCAGCGATTCGGACAGCGACTTGCCCTCGGTCCACCGGTACATCGGTCTGATCAGTCCCTGATCGGGCTCATCGGTGGTCTTGAGGGCATGCTGCTCCTCGAGATGGAACAGTCGCCGCCAGATGTTCTCGGACTCGTCGCAGGCCTCCTCGAGGTCGGCACTCGGGGCCCTGTGGGCATGCAGGGTGTCTCGTCGGGACTGGAAGACGAAGCACGAGGCGAAGGCCGCGAGCTCGGGTTCGTTGAGACGATCCCACAGACCCGCACGGATCGTCAGCGCCACGAGCAGATCGCGTTCGCCGTAGATGCGGCGCAGCATCGTCGAATGCTCCGGTTCGAACCCGAGTCCGCGCAGCACCTCCTGGACCCGCTCGAACACCAGCGCGATCGAGGTGGTGCGTCCCTCGATGCGGGCGATGAGCGAATCGTTGTCGCGAATCAGCTTCTGCGCCCGATTGGCCCATCTGGCGTGCATCTCCCGGTCCGGGCAGTCATGGCAGGGGTGGTCGCGCAGCTGCTGCTGCAGCTCGGCCACCGTCGTGCTCGTGCCCTTGCGCCTCCGGGACGACTCCCAGTGGGCGCCGGCGTCGACACGGCCGTCGTCGATGGCCTGTTCGAGGATGGACAGCAGCTGTCGGCGATCCCCGGCCTGCCGGTGATTGAATTTCTTCGGCACCCGGACCCGGCCCTGTGAGGCGACCGGTTCGGTGACTTCGTGCGGACGCAGGTGCCAGACCTTGCCCTGTTCGGTGAGCACGGTCGGCAGCCGTGAGGTGCCGTCACGGCTGCTCATCGGAGCGATGATGACCGCCCGACCGCCGACGCGCTTGGCCGGCATGGTCACGACGTCGCCGATCTTCAGCGCGCTCAGCGATTCGACGATATCGCGCTGACGGTTGCGCGACTTCGTCCGCGTCTCCTGCTTCTGGGCGTCCGAGATCGCGCGCCGCAGCCGCGCATACTCGGCGAAGTCACCGAGCTCGCAGTGCATGGACTTCTCATAGGCTTCGATCGTCGCTTCGTTCTTGCGCACCTTCCGTGCCAGCCCGACGACGGCCTTATCGGCCTGGAACTGGGCGAAGGAGGTCTCGAGGACCTTCGCGGCCTCGGCAGAGGTCATCCGCGAGAGCAGATTCGCCGTCATATTGTAGGTCGGCCCGAACGCGGAGTTGAGCGCATAGGAGCGATTCGATGCCAGGGCCGCGAGTTCGCTGACCTCGACGCTGGGATGCCAGACGACGACCGAATGCCCGATCCGGTCGATGCCGCGGCGACCGGCGCGTCCGGTCAGCTGAGTGTATTCGCCCGGGGTGATCGAGACATGGGCTTCGCCGTTGAACTTCACGAGCTTTTCGAGCACGACGGTGCGTGCCGGCATGTTGATGCCCAGAGCCAGCGTCTCGGTGGCGAAGACGACCTTGATGATCCCCTGCGAGAACAGGTCTTCGACGAGCTGCTTGAACTGCGGGATCATTCCCGCGTGGTGGGCGGCCACTCCCAGCAGCAGGCCCTCGCGGAAGGTGTGATAGCCGAGGATGCCCAGATCCTCATCGGGGAGATCCTCGCGCAGCGATTCCAGAGCCGCATTGACGATTCTCTTCTCCTCCCGGGAGTTGAGGTCGACGCCGGTGCTCAGGTACTGCTCGACGGCCTCGTCGCATCCGTTGCGGGAGAAGATGAACATGATCGCGGGAAGCATGGCCGCCTCGGCGAGGGAGGACACCACCTGCGTGCGGCTGGGACGGCGGAACCGGGCGCGCGTGGCTCGGGCCCGCTTCGACCGCGGGCCCCCGTGGGTGCGGGTGGCGTGGTTGAGGGCGGGGTCGATGCGATCGGAGTCCGAATGCGTGAACAGGTCGAACATCCGGTGCCCGACGAGGACGTGGTTGACCAGCGGCACGGGACGATGGCTCGTGGACACGATCGTCGTCGGTCCCCTCACCTCGCGCAGCCAGGCTCCGAACTCCTCGACATTCGACACCGTGGCCGACAGGGACACCATCTGGACGCGGTCGGGAAGGTGGATGATGACCTCTTCCCACACCGGGCCGCGGAAGCGGTCGGCGAGGTAGTGGACCTCGTCGAGGACGACGAATCCGAGGTCGGACAGTCCCGCCACATCGTTGTAGAGCATATTGCGCAGCACTTCGGTGGTCATCACGATGATCGGAGCGTCCCTCCGGATCGAGGTGTCACCGGTGAGCAGGCCGACGTTCTCCGCACCGTGGACTTCGCAGAGGTCGTTGAACTTCTGGTTGCTCAGCGCCTTGATCGGCGTCGTGTAGAAGATGCGTTTGCCCTCGTTCCGGGCCAGCTCGACGGCGAATTCCGCGATCAGGGTCTTGCCGGACCCGGTGGGGGCCGTGACGAGGACGTCCTCGCCCTCCTGCAGATGGCTGCACGCCTCGACCTGGAAGTCGTCGAGCTCGAACTCGGTTCTGTCCATGAAGCGTCCCAGCGGCGTGGCCGCGAACTCCGCGCGCGCCCGGAATTCGGCGTAGGCCTCCGCGGGGCTCAGCGTCTGGCTCGAGGTCGTCTGGTTCGAACGGTGCGTGGAATCAGTCATTCTTCTCTTCGTCGGTGTCGGCGTCCGGGTCGACCCACAGGCCCTGCGCCTGCAGGCGCTTCTTGCGTCGGCGATCGTTGAACACACAGATCGCCCAAGCCACGCAGAACAGCGTCATCATGGGGATGACCAGGAAGAACATGGACATGGCATCGGGTGTCGGGGTGGCGATCGCGGCGAACAGGAACACGAGCATGACGATGACCCGCCATGATCTCCTGATCCGGTCGGCCGACAGGATCCCCAGCATGTTCAGCCCCACCATGAGCACCGGCAGGACGAAAGCGAGGCCGAAGACGACGATGATGATCATCACGAAGCTCAGGTAGTCCTGAGCGGGGATGATGTTCGTCCCGCCCTCGGGGGTGAAGGAGGTCAGCGCCTTGACGGCGTTCGGCAGGGCGAAGAACGCCATCGTCGACCCGGCCAGGAACAGCGGAATAGCAGCACCGAGGAACCCGAGGGAGTACAGCTTCTCCTTCCGTTTGAGACCCGGGACGATGAACGCCCAGATCTCGTAGAGCCAGATGGGGCAGGACAGGAAGAGGCCGATGAAGAACGAGAGCTTGATCTTCAGATCGAAGGGAGAGGCCACTCCGGCGAAGTTGATCTCCGCCATCCGTCCTCCGCTGTCGCGGATGGTCCGGATCGGCTCCTGCAGGATGTCGAGGACGGGGTCGTAGAGGAACCACCCGACGACGGCACCGATGACGATGGCGATCGCGGCGATGATGACGCGGTTGCGCAACTCGACGAGATGCCCGAGGACCGGCATCTTCTTCTCAGGATTGGCCTTCCGTGACCGAGAGGACTTCCGCTGACTGTTCTCTTTCACTTCTCGTGTGACTGCGGATCCTGCTTCTCGCGTCTCGGCTTCTCATCGCCGGTGGTGTCGGCGGCGGAGGCGGAGTCGGTCGAGGACTTCTGGTTGAGTGCTCCCGGTTCGGTGGTCTTGTCGGCATCGTCATCGTCGCGCAGGTCCTTGACCTCGGACTTGAAGATCTTCATGGACTGTCCCAGGCTTCGGGCCAGCTGCGGCAGTTTCGGCGCACCGAAGATGATCACGATGATGAGGATCACGATCGCGATCTGCACGAAACTTGGTTTCATTGGGAGCTCCTTGGATTGTTGATGCTGTGGATGATTCTACGCTGTGCGGCTGAGCCTTTCATCCTCATCCGCACGCGGTTCTCGTCCTCAGCCGAGTCGACGCAGGGCCGCTCCCACCGCCTCGGTGTCGTCGATGTCGGTGATGACATCGGCATGGCAGAGCAGGAACCGGCTCAGCCAGTCGACCGAATGGACCAGGAGACGGACGCGCACGCTGGTGTCACCGGTGTCGAAGTATTCACGCTCGATCACTTCGAGTTCATCGGCCAGCCAGGCTCCGGCGGCCGACAGCCCGAGGGTGACCTCCCGGGATCGAGACGTCGATTCGCTCACCGACAGCGGCGGGTGGTTGGCCGGCTGCCAGGAGCGGATCCGGCCGAGGGCGAACCGGCGCTGCCCTCCTGCCGAATAGCACCAGGCGTCGACATACCAGTCGGAGCCGGGCACCAGGCGGGTCGGGGCGATCGTGCGGGTGGTCAGTTCGTCCCGTGAGCCCACGTAGTAGTCGATGGTCAGCGCCGCCTCGTCGTCGATGGCCTCATTGAGTGCGGTGAGCAGCTCCTCGTCGGCGTCGATGGGGCTGACGTCGACGGCGGTGCGCAGATTCTCGCCGGCGGCCAGACGCAGCTTCTGCGCCGCGGTGGCCACGGCCTCGGAATCGAGCCCGGGCAGGGATGAGAGGAGGTCGAGGGCGAGGACGAGGATGCCCGCCTCCTCGGCGCTCAGCCGGACCGGGACGGAGACCTCCTCGGCGTTGGAGATGAAGATCTGACCGCCCTCCCAGGAGGCGTCGATGAGGTCATCGGGCATATGCCCCGGGCGTCCGGTGACGAAGAGCAGCTGGAGATCGTCGATGAGGGTGTCGGAGTCGATGCCGAAGTAGGCGGCGGTCTCGGCGAGGTCGGCGCCGGGATGGGCGTCGAGGTAGGGCACGAGACTGAGCAGGCGGGTCAGTCGCTCACGCGCTGAGGACACTGGCGCCTCCCAACCGTTCGAGGGATTGACGGATCGTCTCGCGCCGGTCTTCGACGGCACGGACGAGCTCCGGCGGGTCGAGGGCCGTGACGGCATCGCCGAAGCCGACGATCTCGGCGGCCAGCGCCTGGGCATCGCTGAACTCGATGATGACATCGCCGCCGTCGACACGCACCTGACGACGCCTGAGCGGATCGGCCCGATGTGCGTCGATCGACAGCCGTGCCTCGGTGACCACGGCCATCTCGGAGCTCGACTGCAGCGCCAACCGCGGGGAGAAGTCCTCGGGGATCGAATAGTCACCGGGTTCGCGTCCGCCGAGTCTGGAGATCGCACCCTCGACGCGGGAGAGCCGGAAAGTGCGTCTGGCCTGCCGGTCGAGGTCGAATCCGAAGAGGTAGACGCGGTCGCCGCGGCTGAGCAGCGCATACGGTTCCAAACGCACTTTGCGCGCGGGCTGGCCGGGTTTGTGATAGGTGAACCCGATCGCCTCACGGGCGTTGATGTGATGCAGGGCGTCAGCGAACTTGGCGCTGGCGAGCCGGCGTGCGGCCGTGCCCGGATCGATCGTGGGCTGGCCGCCGGCGGTTTCGTCGAGGTCGATGCCCAGAGCCCGCAGCTTCGTCATCGCCTGGGCGCTCGAGGAACCGAGCTCGGTCTCGGACCAGAACGCCGCGGCCACGGTGACCGCCGCGACCTCGGTCGGGGTGAGGTCGACGAAGTCCATCGCGTAATCGGCCGCGGAGATCCGATACCCGGTCTCCCCCGCATCACCGTAGGCATCGTGTTCGGATCGGGTGGCGATGGTGATGCCCATGTGCCGCAGCAGCTCCTTGTCGCGGGAGAACTTGCGGTCGAAGGCGACCTCGTCGAGTCCCCTGTAGCCGTCGATGGAGTTCATCAGCGTTCTGCGCGAGACCCACCCGCGAGAGGCGCGGAGGGCGATCAGCAGGTTCATCAGACGCTCGGTCTGCTGTCTCTGTCTGCTGGGACGGGGTGTATTCACGATTCCACCGTAACCTAGGCCGGGCGATAGTCTTGGGACCATGATTCATTGGCGCAAAGGAATCGTCGTCGCGATTCGCTCCACCCGGCCAGGATACACAGAGGTCGAGGTCGAACTGGACCAGCCGCTGCCGGGCGCCGATGAGACCGGAATCCGCGCGATCGCCTACACCGATGCCGTCGGACATCCTGAGGTTGACGAGGCGGTCATCGTCAATGTCTCGGCACTGGCCAAACGTCTGGGCACCGGTGGGTTCGGACTCATCGTGGCCCTGCCCGATGCGCTGCCGGCCGATCCGCCTCCGGGGCCCGGCCATCTGGTCAAGGACCGCTATTCGCCGCTGCAGACCATGGTCCTCGGGGTCGACGATCAGGAGTCGGACCACCATGCCCGACTCGCCGAGGCTGACGATCTCGAAGCGATGCCCGTGGTCGTCGCCGATCTGCATTCGGCTCTGCCGGCGATCATCGCCGGCATCCGAGCCGTCGACGAGTCCCTGTCCATCGCCTACGTGCTCAGCGACGGTGCGGCCCTGCCGGCACCGTTCTCCGCGGCCGTGGCCGGGCTCAAGGAGGCCGGTTGGCTGGCCGGGACGATCAGCACGGGGCAGTCCTGGGGCGCGGACTTCGAGGCCGTGACCATCCACACCGGACTGCTCGCCGCCCGGCACGTCATGGGCGCCGACATCGCCGTCGTGGCCCAGGGGCCGGGCAATCTGGGCACGGGCACGAAGTACGGCTATTCCGGACTGGTCACCGGTGAGCACCTCAACGCCGCCGCTCTGCTCGGAGGACGCCCGGTCGGTGCGCTGCGGATGTCGAACGCCGATGCTCGCGGCCGTCACTTCGGCATCTCGCACCACTCGCTGACTCCCCTGACCGAGATCGCCCGTCCGGGCGTGACCGTGCCGGTGCCCGACTTCGCCACTCTGACCCATTCGGAGCGGTCGCAGATGGACCCGGACCCCGGCGTGGTCGAGGAGACCGTGGCCGGCCAACTGGAGGCGCTTGGGATGCATCGTCTCGTCAACGTCGATCTCACCGGACTGTGGACGGCCCTGCGGTCCAGCCCGGTCGGTCTGACGACGATGGGCAGGAAGCTGCCGGCCGATGCCGCGTCCTTCCTCGCTGCTGCCGCCGCCGGCCGCTGCGCGGCACGGCTCTGAGACACCGCGGCACGGCTCTGAGACACCGGCGACCCGGTTGAGACTTCGGTGGCCGGGCCCGACGACGGGGCCCGGCCACCGGTGATCTGCGCTGAGCGCATGTGCTGAGTCTGCGGGAAGCGCAGGTCCTCGGGATGTGCTCAGCGCACGTTCTCGAGATCGCAGACGAAGATCAGGCTCTCACCGGGCTGGATCACCCCGCCGGCTCCCTGGTCGCCGTACGCCAGATGCGGCGGAATCTGCAGAGTGCGTCGTCCTCCGACCTTCATCCCCTGGATGCCCTGATCCCAGCCGGAGATGACCATTCCGGAACCGAGACGGAACTCCAGCGGCGTGCCGCGATTGTACGAGGCGTCGAACTCCTCACCCGTGGAATGGGCGACTCCGACGTAGTGCACGCTCACTGTGTCGCCGGGTCCCGCCTCGGCGCCGGTGCCGATGACGTCATCGACGATGACGAGCTCGGTCGGCGCTTCGCCGCCGGGGAAGTCGACCTCTGGTTTCTGCTTGCTCATGATGCCTCCTGTGGAGTCGTTGGTGGCTCTCGGCCTGAGCCTCAGCCCTGGGCCGAGAGGATGTCGATGACGAAGATGAGGGTCGCATCGCCCGGGATGGACGGTTCGCTTCCCTGTTCCCCGTAGCCCTTGTCCGGTGGGACGATGAGGACGATCTGGCTGCCGACCTTCTGTCCCACGAGGCCTTCGTTCCAGCCGTCGATGACCTGAGCCTCGCCGACCGGGTCGACGGCGAAGGGCTGTCCGTCCTCCGTCCAGTTCGAGTCGAAGGTCTTCGAGGTGTCGTCCCAGAGCCAGCCGGAGTACTTCACCGCCACGCTCTGGCCCTTCTCGACCTCGGGGCCTTCGCCTTCGATGGTGGTGTACGTCTTCAGCTTGTCGGGCTTGTCGCCCTTGGGCTCCGAGATCGACGGCGCCCCGTCATCGTCCCAGTCCACGGTCACGGGGTTGTCCGACTGGTCGGTCTTCTCCCCCTCGGCCCGGGTCAGCGGTTTCGTGGTCTTCTCCACATCGATGACGTAGACCAGGGTCTGCGAGGCCTCGCCCTGTTCGGCGCTGCCGTTGAGCGACATCATCACTCGTGATCCGACCTTGACGTCGATCAGCGCGTCGTAGAGGTCCTCGGAGATCTGGGACTTGTCCATGGGGAACCCGGCGGGCGACTCGGAATCGTAGCTCGATTCGACGACCTCGCCGCTGGTGCCCGAGACCAGCGTCATCTGTGCCGTGACCTGTTCGCCCTCGTCGATCGTCTCGCCGTCGCCCTGGCTGAGCACCTTCTTCTCCGTGTCCTCGATGACCAGCGGAGCGTCGAAGCTGACCTCGGGCTTCTTCCCGACCTTGCCGTCGACCGTGATGTCGTCGAGGCTGGTCGACTTCGCGTCCTGAGCGGACACCGACGGCGGAGGCGTGGTCGAGTCCTCCGACTCATCACCCTGACCGCAGGCAGTCAGCAGCAGCAGACCCGCCGCGATCGCGCTGAGCACTTTGGTGCGCACTGGTTTCCTTTCCTCACGAGTGGCCGCTGCCGCTGTCGCGGACCGACCGGATCACAGGGTGATCTTACAGGCCCGCGATGAGTGCTTCCGCCTGCGGGTGCGTCGTGGCGAACGGGTCCTTCAGGGCCACTGCGCGACCGGATTCGTCGTTGAGCCGCAGATGCACCCAGTCGACGGTGTAGTCGCGGCGGGCGGCGTGGGCGGCGCGGACGAACTCACCGCGGATCGTGGCCCGGGTGCTCGCCGGCGGCACGGCCTTGGCGCGGGTCGCCGCCTCGGCGGGAACGAGGTTCTTCGCCATCCCGGCCGCTTCCAGCTTCGGGAACAGACCGGTGGCCGGGGTGATGTCGTGATAGGCGATGTCGAGGCGGTGGATGCGCGGATCCGTGATCGCCTCCGTGCCTCGTGCCATGGACCGTTCGATCAGGGTGCGCTTCATCACCCAGTCGATCTCCGTGTTCACCGCGGAGAAGTCCTGGGACTCCACGGCGGTGAGCATCCGCGTCCACAGGTCGATGACATAGCGGGCCAGACCCTCATCGCCGAGGCTGTGATCGCCGGTGTCGACGAGGCGCTGCGCCCGGTCCCGATAGTCGGCGAGCAGCCCGAGCGGGGTCGTGGTGGTGCCGTCGGTGCGTTCGAGCACGACACGGCCGGTGAGGTCGCGGGCGACGAGCCGGATGTCGCGCACGGGATGGCGCAGCCCGTTCTCCGGGATCCGGGCGCCCTGTTCGATGAGGTCGAGCATGAGCGCGGCCGACCCCACCTTGAGCGCCGAGGTGGCCGTCGACATCGACGAATCACCGACGATGACGTGCAGCCGCCGGTACTTCTCCGCATCCGCATGGGGTTCGTCGCGGGCGTTGATGATCGGGCGCGAACGGGTCGTGGCAGACGACAGGCCCTCCCACATGACATCGGAGCGGGCTGAGAGCCCGAACATCATCTCCGACCGGTCGACCTCCTCGTCCGGGGCGAAGGACGACCGGCGCGGGATGATCGCCCCGGCCCCGACGAGCAGCTGGCGGCTGACGAGGAAGGGCAGGAGAACCGTGGTCAGACGGTTGAAGTCGAGAGTGCGGCGGATGAGGAAGTTCTCATGCGAACCGTAGGAGTTCCCGGCCGCGTCCGTGTTGTTCTTGACCATGTGCAGCCGGCCGCCGATCTCCTCGGCGTCGAGGGCGGACTGAGCCTTGTCAAGCAGATCGATCATCAGCGCCTCGCCGGCCCGGTCCTGGGCGAGCAGATCGGACAGGTCGCTGCATTCGGCGGTCGCGTATTCGGGGTGGGATCCGACATCGAGGTAGAGACGGGAGCCGTTGGGCAGGAACACGTTCGACGACCGCCCCCATTCGACGACGGGTCGGAACAGGTAGCGGGCGATCTCCTCGGGCCCGATGCGCCGTCCGCCGTCGGCGGCGGTGTGGGCGAGCCCGTATTCGGTCTCGATTCCGAAGATGCGTGCCATTCAGTCCTCCCGCAGCGCGCGCATCGCTGCCTCATCGAGTCGACGGAAGGTCCTCTGCCTGCTCGTCGTCCGATCGAGGACGGCGGCTTCCAGATCCTCGGTCGGCAGCGTCGTCTGCGTGGCAGCGGCCAGCGCGGCCACACCGTGGCCGAACACGGCGGCCAGACCGAGTTCCGAGGTCCGCAGGCCGGCCAGCGAGGCGGTGATCGCATCGGCTTGGCCTCCGATGGCCACATGCTCGGTCTCGTCGATGACCGAACCGTCGTAGCTGAGCCGGTACAGCTGGTCGCGCTCGGCGGTGATGCCGAGTTCGGCGACGACGAGTTCGACCTCGAAGGGCTTCGACTCGGTCGTGAACACCCCGGCCAGGGTCTGCGCGTAGGCGTTGGTCAGCCCGCGGGCGGTGACGTCGGTGCGGTGGTAGGAGTATCCGCGCAGATCCGCATAGCGGACCCCGGCCTGTCGCAGGGTCTCGAACTCGTTGTACTTGCCGACGGCCGCGAACCCGATCCGATCGTAGATCTCGGCGATCTTGTGCAGAGTCGGTGACGGGTTCTCCGCCAGCAGCAGGATGCCCCCGTCGAAGCGCATCACCACGACCGAACGGCCACGGGCGATGCCCTTGCGGGCGAAATCGGCCCGGTCCTTCATCAGCTGTTCGGGCGAGACGTAGAACGGTGCCTGGCTCATGTCCGGTCCTTTCGCGGTGTGCCGACGATGCTCATGACCGGGCGCTCCTCGTGCGGCGGTCGACGACCTCGGTGGCGGCTGACAGCACGGCGGCCGAGTCGATCTCGGTGACTCCGTCGTCGAGGTCGACGGTGAAGACCGTCGGAGCGATCTGACGGACGAAATCCGGTCCGGCGGTGGCGGAGTCGTCGTCGGAGGCGTCGAAGAGCGCCTCGACGGCCACGGTGATCGCCGCATCCGTGTCGAGATCGGCCCTCCACAGCTTCTTCAGCGCCCCGCGGGCGAAGCCGGAGCCGGAGCCGATGGCATGGAAGCGGTGCTCCTCGTACTTGCCTCCGGTGACATCGAAGCTGAAGATCTGCCCGTGCGGGGTCGAGTCGTCGACTCCGGCGAACAGCGGCAGGACGCTCAGCCCCTGCAGCGCCAGTCCGAGGTTGCCGCGCAGCATCGAGGCCAGGCGGTTGGCCTTGCCGTGCAGCGACAGGCGGGCGCCTTCGATCTTCTCGTAGTGTTCGAGTTCGAGCTGGAAGAGCCGGATGAGGTCGAGGGCCACACCTGCGGTGCCGGCGATGCCGATGACCGAGAAGTCATCGGCGGCCTTGACCTTCTCCATCGAGTGGGAGGCGATGAGGTTGCCGATCGTCGCCCTCCGGTCACCGGCCATGAGGATGCCGGTGGCGGTGCGGAAGCAGATGATCGTCGTGCCCTCCGGCGTCTGTCCGGCCAGATCCGAACCGTCCGTCGACGGCAGGGTCTCCGGGGCCAGCGAGCGGGCGAGTTCGACGAACGAGTTGCTCGTCGAACTCAGAAACGCAGGAGGGAATCCTGACATCTCATTGGCCGCCCTTCTGGACGAAGTTCGCGACGAACTCCTCCGCGTTCGTCTCCAGAACGCCGTCGATCTCATCGAGGATGGAGTCGACGTTCTGAGTGTTGATCTGGCCCTGCACGGCCTCCGGCGGATCGACCGGTGCGTCCGCCCCACCGTCGGACTTGTCTCTTTGGAACTGTTCCTGCGAGCTCATCTCACACCCCTTCAGTCGTTCTTCACTGTCAGTCTATCCACTCCGAGGGCCCGCAGCAGATCCGCGGCGGACTCGACTCCCTCGAGGCGTTCGGCCAGGAGCTCTCGCGAACCCTTGAGCGGTTCGTGCATCGGCAGTCGGACGACGCCGAGGTCTCCGGCGTTGAGCACGAGGGAGTCCCAGCTGGCGGCCACGAGATCCTCGCCGAGGCGGGCGACGGCCACCGAGCGGAGGAAGGCGCGGGTGCCGTCGGGGGCGTTGGTCACGGCGGCCTCGACCTCGGCGTCGGTGGTCATCCGACGGATCCGACCGGCGCGCTCGAGCTTGTGGAACAGCCCCTTCTCCGGCCGCACATCGTGGTACTGGACGTCGATGAGGGCGAGTTTCGGATGGTCCCAGTCGATGCCTTCGCGGGAACGGTAGTGCTCGAGCAGCACCCATTTGGCGATCCAGTCGATGGAGTCGGCGAGGCTGCGGGGATCATCGGTGAGACCGTCGAGGAAGCGCCTCCATTCGGCGAGCACTTCGGCGGTGTCGGCGTCGTCGGCATCGGCGTGCTCGCGGCAGGCGGCATAGTAGGCCTCCTGGATCTCGAGCGCGGTCATCGTCGAACCGTCGGTCAGCGGCAGTCTCGCGCTGAGGCTGAGATCATGGCTGACGGTCTGCAGGGCCTCGAGCGCATCGGCGAGTTCGATCCGCGGGGCCAGGCCGGATTCGATGAGGCTGAGCACCAGGGACGTCGAACCGAAGCGGACGAAGGTCGCCGGCTCGGCCATGGTGGCGTCGCCGATGATGATGTGCAGGCGACGGTACTTCGACGGGTCGGCGTGGGGTTCGTCACGGGTGTTGACGATGGGGCGGCGCAGAGTCGTCTCGAGGCCCACTTCGGCTTCGAAGAAGTCGGCCCGCGACGAGATCTGGTAGCCCGCTCCCTCACCCTCCCGGCCGAGGCCCACACGGCCGGATCCGCACAGGATCTGTCGGCTGACGAAGAACGGGATGAGTCCTGCGGCGATGTCGTCGAAGTCGACGCCACGGTCGACGAGGTAGTTCTCGTGGGTGCCGTAGGACGATCCCTTGGAATCGGTGTTGTTCTTGTACAGGTTGACCGGCTCGTCGGACTTCTCCAGGGCCCGCACCGAGGCCAGCGCCACGAGGTCCCCGGCCCGGTCGAAGGTGACGACGTCGCGAGGGGTGAGCACCTCCGGGGAGGAGTATTCGGGGTGGGCGTGATCGACGTAGTAGCGGGCGCCGTTCTCCGTGACCACATTGGCCAGATACTGTGCCTCGACGTCGTCCTGCGGGATGTGGGTCAGTTGGGAGGCGTCGGCTTCGGCGATGTTCATGAAGAAGCCGCGGGCATCGGCCAGCGGGGACTCGGCGGCGAAGTCCCAGAAGTTCTGGGACGACTTCAGCCCGCGGGGACCGGCATAGGCGTCGACGACACGCGCCGAGTCCCGCATCGGATTCGCCCGCGGGTTGCCCGGCTGGCTGAGACCGAATTCGGTTTCGGACCCCATGACTCGCTGGACTCTGAGCATCTGAACTTCCTCCAAGGTCTAGACTCGGGGACGTGGCAACGAAGAAATCTCATCTCCCGATCGCACTGATCGTCGACCTCATCCTCGTGGTCCTCTTCACGATCGTCGGTCACTACACACATTCTCACAATTTCGATCCCGAGGGGCTGATGACCACAGCGTGGCCGTTCGTCGCCTCCCTCGTCCTCGCCTGGCTGCTGGCCGCGGTCTGGGACCGGCCGATCTCGCCGCTGGCCACGGGCACGGGGGTGTGGGCGATCACCGTCCTCGTCGGGCTCGTGCTGCGCGGCGTCACGGGTGCCGGCGGAGAGCCGGGCACTGTGCCGGTGAGTTTCATGATCGTGGCCGCCTCGCTCAATCTCATCACCCTGGTCGGCTGGCGTATCATCGCCTCCGCTGTCGCCGGAGGTCCGTCCCGCCGCGGGCGCAGCCGCTGAGCCCCAGCCCACCGGCGCCCCGTCTCCGGTCTCCGGACGGCCCGCTGACTCCGGCCCCGGCGTGTTCGGACGGCCCGCCGGGGCCGACGACCTCCGTCACCGGCCCCGGTGCCGGTGCAGACCGGGCCGGCACCGGTTCAGACGAGGTCGGAGTTCGGGCGCACCTCGGAGATCTCGGTCTCATTGGGCACGACCGGGGCTCCCCTGGTCGTGTCGAGATGCATCATCCGCAGGTGGGTGACGCGTTCGCCCTTGCGACCCGAGATCCGAGCCCATTCGTCCGGATTCGTGGTGTTCGGCAGATCCTCGTGCTCGCTGAACTCCTCGGCGATGGCGGCCTCGAAGTGTTCGGGGCGCAGACCGCGCTGACCGGTCTCGAGAAGCGATTTGATCGCGGCCTTCTTCGCCCGGTCGACGATGTTGTGGATCATCGCCCCGGAGGCGAAGTCGGAGAAGTGGAGCACTTCCTTCGACCCGTCGGCGTAGCTGACCTCGACGAATTCGTTCTCCTGAGTATGGGAGTACATCCGGTCGATGCAGAAGTCGATGAGACCGGCGGCCGCCTCGGTGGGACCGCCGTGTTCGTCCAGCAGTTCCGGGTGCAGCGGCAGATCCTCGGTGAGGTATTTGCCGAAGATGTCGCGGGCGGCGGCGACGTCGGGGCGTTCGATCCGGATCTTCACATCCAGTCGGCCCGGGCGCAGAATCGCCGGATCGATGAGGTCCTCGCGGTTCGAGGCGCCGATGACGATGACGTTGTCGAGCTGTTCGACGCCGTCGATCTCCGTCAGCAGCTGGGGCACGATCGTCGTCTCCACATCCGAGGACTTGCCCGTGCCGCGGGTGCGGAAGAGCGACTCCATCTCGTCGAAGAAGACCACGACGGGGAATCCGGCCGAGGCCTTCTCCCGGGCCCGAGCGAAGATCAGACGCAGCTGGCGCTCGGTCTCGCCGACGTACTTGTCGAGCAGCTCCGGGCCCTTGATGTTGAGGAAGTAGGTCTTCCGGGCCCGCTCCTCGCCGGTGCGGTCGGCCAGTGAGTTCGCCACGGCCTTCGCGATGAGGGTCTTGCCGCAGCCGGGTGGGCCGTAGAGGAGGATGCCCTTGG
>DWZN01000241.1 GCA_019117545.1 Candidatus Brevibacterium intestinavium | reverse complement strand
GCCAAACGACAGGACAGGTTGGCGTGGAAGGAGATCTGAGCAGCGCGAGGCGGCCGGGCGCAATCTGCTCGATCAGGGTGTAAAGCTTCGAGTTCGAGTATTGAGACTGAGTGTCCGCGCAACAGACACATTGGGCACACTTGATGCCGACCATCTCGTCCGATGACGCACTCAGCAAGGAACCGGAGCTCAGCCATGCCGTCCGCACCCACACCCCAGACCACCGTCGGGGCCGACTCGGCGCCGTCGACCTTCGCCGGACGACTGCGGCTCATCGGTCCGGGGATCGTGCTGGCATTGGCCAGCGTCGGCGCCTCCGACATGATCACGACGATGAATTCCGGGGCCGAGTACGGTCTCGCGCTCATCTGGGTCTTCACCGTCGGCATCGTCCTCAAATTCGTGCTCTCCGAAGCGGTCGCACGACTGCAGATGAGCGGGGACCGGTCACTGCTGTCCCATCTGACGCGCTTCGGCGGACGGACCTTCCCGGCCCTCTTCCTCATCGCCGAGTTGCTCGTCGGCCTGTTCTTCGGTGCCGGAGTCATCGCGGTGACGACGAACATCCTGCAGGCGATCTTCCCCGTCCTGCCGTTCTGGCCGACGGCGATCGTCGTGCTGGCCTCGGCGGCGGTCCTCGTGGGCATCGGCCGCTACGGCATTGTGGAAAAGGCGATGATGGGCTTCGGCGTCATCATGTTCTTCGGCATCATCGCCCTGGCCATCTCCGTGTTCCAAGGTCAGGAGGCCCAGCAGGTGGCGGTGGGGACCATCGTTCCGACGTTCCCGAACACCTCGATCATCACGGTGATGTCGCTCATCGGAGGAGTCGGGGGAGCGACCGGCATCCTCGCCTACTCGTTCTGGATCCGCGAGAAGTCCTGGCGCAGCGAGGACTGGAAGCCCGTCGTCCGTCTCGATCTGGTCATCAGCTACGGCCTCGTCCTCGTCTTCGCCGTGGCCATGAGCGCCGTGGGAGCCTTCATCCTCTACGGTCAGGGCTTCACGATCTCCGACAACGATGCGCTGTTCGCGATCGCCGACAGCCTCATCGCCCGCATCGGCGAGGTGGGCCGCCTGATCTTCCTCATCAGCTTCCTCGCCGTGGTCTACACGAGTGTGCTCGGCGGGTTCTCCGGCATCGCCTACGTCACCGCCGACTGCCTGCGCGTGCTGCGCCGCTACCCGCACCAGGACGAAGCAAAGCACGAGATGTCGGCGAAGTCCGTCGAATTCCGCGCAGCGCTGGTCTACCTGTCCATCGCGACCCTGGCCATCATGAGTCTGGGCCAGCCGGTCACGCTCGTCCTCATCTATGCCGCGATCAGCGCCTTCATCCTGCCGGTGCTGGCGCTGGCGCTGCTCGTCATCCTCAACCGCTCATCGGTGCCGACCGAGCTGCGGAACACGAAGTGGTCGAACGTGCTGCTGGGCATCTGCCTGGCGCTCTTCGGGTTCCTCGCGGCGCTGCAGGTGAGGGAATCCGTGATGGGGCTGCTCGGCTGAGTTGAGATCGCGCTGTCTGCCGCAGAACGAATCAATGTGATTCTGTTCTTTGAGCCGCTGCGGCCCACCGACTGTGCAGAGCTCTGCGGACACGCAGATGAAGCAGACCTGTCATATTGCAAAGCCATAGCGATGATTTTGCGGTTGCTCTAATATGTAAGAGACGTTGACAGGAGATATTTTCGAATTGATTTGACTTGAGGTGTCGTTTGCAGTCACAGTTTCCGCGAATTCATGGTGATGCAGGGTCTCGTGTGAGCCGTCAGGGGTTACGACTGCGACCTCGTTCGGTTCGACGCGAAATCACCGTAGAATGCCGCAATCGTGTCACCACGAGAAATACGACGCAGGTTGTCGTAAACACCGCAGTGCCCCAAGTCCCACGGCGTAATCGCCGATGACGGCCGGAGGACCCGGCCGCAGGCAGTCCGCTGAGACCGTCGACGAACTGATCCGCGCATTCGACGAACACGATGAGCTGAACGCGACTGATCGTGCCAGAGAATTGGTGGCCCACGGGTGTGGTGAGTCCGTTCTCGATGCGGCGGCCGACCACGCATCGACGAACCGTCTCGCGATGAATGTGCTGGTGGAGACGCTTGATGCCTGCGGCATTGTGCATCGCTTCGCCGGCGCAATGCTCTTGGACAGGGCCTCGGTCGACGATGTGGCCCAGGAATCGCTCATCTCGATCGTCGAATCGATCGACTCCTATCGAGGCGGCAGCAGGTTCAGCAGCTGGGCCCACACCATCGTGCAGCGGCGAGTGGTTGACTACCTGCGTCGGCAGCGAGAGTCGACGCCGCTCGACGATGAGCACTCGCCGACGGTGCGCATGAGTTCCATGATTGCCACGCAGGCCACGGTGCGCGAGGCCCTGGAAAGGCTCCCGGAGATCTATCGGGTCCCGGTTGTGCTCCGAGACATCGAAGGACTGCCCTACGCCGAGGTGGCCAGGCGGCTCGATCGCAGCCAGGGGACCGTCAAATCTCAGATCAGCCGGGGCCGAGCCATGATCGCAGGAATGCTGGGAGATGATCGACCGGGAACGGAAACCGAAGGATGACCACACGACTGGCGCATTACCAGGTGGGAGAGGCGATCGGTGCAGGCTCTTTCGCGACTGTTCACCGCGCCGTTGATGAGCGTCTCAACGACACGGTGGCGATCAAGATCCTGGCGGAGAACCACAGTCTGAATCCGGAGATCCGCGAACGCTTCATCGCCGAAGGACGGAGTCTTCGACGGGTGGGCGGGGGACACGTCATCACCGTCTACGATGTCGGAGAATCAGAGAGGTTCCAGCCCTACCTCGTGCTCGAACTCGCCGACCGAGGGTCGGTGCGGGACCGTCTCGATCATCTCTGGGGCAACGGCTGGCGAGCCACTGCCGATGATGCGCTTGCCTTCGCTCGACAGTTGGCTGTCGCGGTGGCGGCTGTGCACCAGGCAGGTCTGGTGCACAGGGATCTGAGTCCGGGGAACCTGCTGCTCACGCACAGGAGCCCCGCCTCGGCGGAGGATTCGAGCGGCGCAGCCGATTCGGCTCTGATTCGAGCCGACGAACGTCTGGTCCTGGCGGACCTCGGGATGTGCAAGGATCTCGCCCTGAATTCGGGGGTGACCGTCTCAGGCGGCACCGAGGGATTCCGCCCACCCGAACAGAACGGCCCGGGCATTGTGGATATTCGAGCCGATATCTGGGCCATGTCCGCGCTGCTCGCCTGGCTGGTGCGATGCAGCGACCTCCCAACCGCGCTCACAAAGGTCCTCAAGCGGGGTATGGCGGACCGGCCGAAGCGACGGCAGGCGAATGCTCAGGAGTGGCTGAAGGAGGTCGAGGAGGCTTTGGCCCCGCCTGCGCCCGAAGTTCCCTCTGAACCGGACAAGCAGGCCTCAGCTGTGGACGCCGACACCGAATCAGAGGCCCGATCGGTCGCGTCGGCCACACGGGGCAGGCTCGTTCGCCGACTCCAGCGAGCCCTCGTCGTCGCCGGTCTGGTGATCGCTTTGGTGGGCGGGGTTCTGCTGGGGCGGTGGGCCTTCGAAGGCAGCGGCACCCCGCCTGCGCGGATTGCCTCCAGCTCGATCGACATCACGGGACCGGACGAGATCGAAGTCGGAGAACCTGCCGTCTTCACCGCGGAGACGGACGGAGTGAACTCATGGGTGTGGACTCTGCCCAGCCACCGATACGTCTCCGATCAGGGAACAGTGACGATCACTCCCACCAGC
>DWZN01000038.1 GCA_019117545.1 Candidatus Brevibacterium intestinavium | reverse complement strand
GACCGGAGGCGCTGCGGAGGTTGGACCAGGCGATGCGGATCATCGTGCACCTCCTTCGTGTGCGGTCGCTGCGTGGGAGGCTCCGGATCGTGAGGCTGCGGTGTTCGAGCCTCCGGTGGTCGCGGTGACGTTCATCAGCGCGCTGGCCACGGATTCGGGGTCCGGGTCGGTCAGTTCCCCGGCCAGCCGGCCGTCGGCGAGCAGCACGACGCGGTCGGCGCGGGCGGCGGCGCGGGGATCGTGGGTGACCATGACGACGGTCTGGCCGAGTTCGTCGACCGAGGACCGCAGAATGCTCAGCACCTCCTCACCGGCGTTCGAGTCGAGGTTGCCGGTGGGTTCGTCGGCGACGATGACATCCGGCTGGGACACGAGTGCGCGGGCGACGGCGACGCGCTGCTGCTGGCCGCCGGAGAGTTCGTGGGGACGGTGGTGGAGGCGGTCGCTGAGTCCGAGGAGGTCGACCATGCGGCGGAAGACGCGGCGGTCCGGCTTCTTCCCCGACAGCTGCATGGGCAGCAGGATGTTCTCCTCCGCATCCATCGCGGGCACGAGGTTGAACGATTGGAAGACGAAGCCGATGCGGTCGCGGCGGATCGCGGTGAGCTTGCGGTCGCTGAGTCCCGACAGCGCGGTCCCGCCGATGATGACCTCCCCGGAATCAGGGGTGTCGAGGCCGGCGAGCATGTTCAGCAGCGTCGACTTGCCCGAACCGGACGGTCCCATGATGGCGGTGAAGCGTCCGGCTTCGATGTCGAGGCTGAGGTCGTTCAGCGGCCGGACGATGGCCTCACCGTCGCCGTAGGTCTTGCGCAGGCCGACGGCGCGGATGGCCGGTGTGGTCGTCGGGATGGTCGACGGGAGGGTGTCTGTGTATATCGGTGATGAGTTCATGACTCCAGTTTTGTCGCTGCCGGCGTCTGCGACATCGGACCGGAGGATGGTCTTCGGACGCGGCCGCGGCCGCCTCGTCGCTGGCAGGTCATACCAGGGGATGACCTCGGCGACGGTGTCAGTGCCCGTGCTCAGTCTCTCGCGTTCGGGGCGACGGGGTCAGTGCCCGCCGACGAGGCCGGCTTCGTAGGCAAGGACGACGGCTTGGACGCGGTCGCGGGCCTCGAGCTTCATGAGAATGCGTCCGACGTGGGTCTTGACCGTCGGCTGGGCGAGGAAGAGCCGCTGTCCGATCTCGGTGTTGCTCAGCCCTTGGGCGATGAGCACGAGCACTTCGGTCTCGCGCGGGGTCAGCGTCTCCAGACGGCGGGCCGCGGCCTCGTCGAGCAGCTTCGGCGGCGGACCGGCCGCTGTGTCCGGCGCCGAGTCACCGGTCTCGGCCGTCCGCGCGTCCGTGTCGGCCGAGGAGTCGTGCCCTTCCCCGGCATCGCCGGTTGGTCCGCCGGCGCCGAGGCGGGGCAGCAGTTCGTTGTCGAGCAGGCGTCGGGTCGTCGTGGGGGCGATGACGGCTCCCCCGTCGACGACCGTGCGGATCGAGTCGAGCAGCACCTCGGGGAGGGTGTCCTTGAGGAGGAACCCGGAGGCGCCGGCCCGCAGGGCGTGCAGGGCGTACTCATCGTCGTCGAAGGTGGTCAAGACGATGATCTTCGGGGTGCGGATCTGCCCGCTGTCGGCGAGGCCGAGGATCTGCTCGGTCGCTTCGATCCCGTCGACGCGGGGCATGCGCACGTCCATGAGGACGACATCGGGCTCCTCCTGGCGGACGGTGTCGATGCCGGTCACGCCATCGCCGGCCTGACCGGCCACGGTCATATCGGGCTGGGAGTCGATGACCATGGCGAAGCCAGCGCGCACAAGGGCCTGGTCGTCGACGAGGACGACACGCAGAGGATTCGACGCATGTCCGCTCACCGCCGGCCCCCGTCCTCGCCGCTCGGAGCGCTCGGGCCCGAGGCTGCCGCGTCCCCTTCGGCAGCAGCCGAGCCAGCATCCTGCCCCGCACCGCCGCCGTCGTCGCTGCCCCGCGCACCGGTGTCATGGGCCTCGACCGCCTCGGCGCTGGTCTCCTGGGACTCGACACTGTGGTCTTCGGCCTCGCCGCTGGTGTCCTCGACGTCGGTGCCGACCTCCTGGGACTCGCCGGCCTCGGCCCCGACAGCCTCGGTGCCGGCCCCCTGGGACTCGACATCGCGTTTGAGCGGGAACCGGGCCTCGACGAGGAAGCCGGTGGCCGTCCCGAAGGCGCTGCCCGGCACCTTGCCCGAACTGAACGCGGGCTCTCCCCCGGACACGTTGGCCGCCCCAGAAGCTCGGGCACCCCCTGAAGTCACAGAACCACCAGAAGCCCCAGACCCTTCGGAGGAGTCGGTGAGTCCCGTCGAGTGGATGGCCCGCGCCGTCAGCGTGCCTCCGTAGAGGGCGGCACGCTCCTTCATGCCGATGATCCCGTGGCCCCGGGCGCGTTCGTTTCCATTGTGGTCCTTCTCCGGTGCCTCACCTGCCCCGTCATCACTGATGCGGACCACGAGTTCCCGGTCCTCGACCTGCAGGCTCACGTGCGCTCGTGCCGAGCTGCCGGCGTGCTTGAGCACGTTCGTCAGCGCCTCCTGCACGATCCTGTAGACCGCCAGCGCGGCGCCCTCGGGCAGTCGGTCCTCGTCGAAGTCGGCGACTCCGGACTCCGACACCGGCAGTCCTGCCGAGCGCACATCGGCGATGAGGGACTCGATGTCGCCGACGCCCGGCAGCGGGGACTTGGACCAGCTGTCGTCCTCGTCGGAGCGGACGAAGCCGAGCAGCGAACGGGTCTGGGCGAGCGCTTCCCGTCCCGTCTGCGAGATCGTCTCGAGGACTCCGACGGCCGCGCTCGGATCGGTTCTGGCCACATAGCGGCCGCCGTCGGCCTGGGCGATGACGACGGACAGTGAGTGGGCGATGACATCGTGCATCTCCCGGGCGATGCGCATGCGCTCGGCGTCGGCGGCCAGCCGGG
>DWZN01000240.1 GCA_019117545.1 Candidatus Brevibacterium intestinavium | reverse complement strand
CGGGGAACACGGCCACCGAATTCGTCGCGAAGCCCTTCAGCCCCTACGGGCTCTACGGCTCCGACAACCTCGGCCGCGATGTGCTCTCCCGGTTCATCGCCGGGGGACTGACCCTGATCGTCTATGCGGTGCTCGCGACCGTGCTGGGCATGGTCGTCGGTGCGCTCGTCGGGATGCTCGCCGCCTACATCGGCGGGCGCTTCGACGCGATCATCATGCGCCTCAACGACGTCATCCTCGCCATCCCGCAGCTTGTGTTCGCCCTCCTGGCGATCACGGTCCTCGGTCCACAGGGGTGGGTGCTCGTGACCGTCATCGGGCTCACCCACGCCCCGCGCATCGCGCGAGTGGCGAGGTCGGCGACCCTGGGCGTGATCACCGAGGACTACATCAAGGCCGCGGAGATGTATGCGATGCCGCGGTGGAAGATGCTGCTGCGTGAGCTGCTGCCCAATATCACCGGGCCGCTGAGCGTGGAGGCGGGTCTGCGGCTGACCTATTCGATCGGCTACATCGCCTCCCTGTCGTTCCTCGGTCTCGGCCTGCAGCCACCGGCGGCCGACTGGGGTCTGATGATCAACGAGAACCGGATCGCCCTGTCGATCCAACCCTGGGGCGTGCTGCTGCCGGTCATCGCGATCGCGCTGCTGACCATCGGCACCAACCTGCTCGCGGACTCCTTCGCCCGAGCCACCGCATCGACTTCAGTGGAGGCATGATGAGCACGAAGACGGAAACGGTTCGCCACGATGCGGCGAACGAACCGAACGAGAAGATCGTCCTGCGCGTGACCGACCTGCGCGTCGTCACGAACGCCGGCGATGAGATCCTCCACGGCGTCGACTTCGCGCTCGCCCGCGGAGAGATCCTCGGCCTCGTCGGCGAATCGGGCTCGGGCAAGACCACGGCCGGGCTGGCCTGCATGGGCCACTTCCGTGAGGGGCTGAAGTTCGGATCCGGATCGGTGAGCATCTGGCCGCGCGGGGAAGCCACCGCCGTCGAGGTCGTCGAACTCGACGAGGTGGCCGTGCGGTCCCTGCGCGGATCCCGGATCGCCTACATCCCGCAGGACCCGGCGCTGTCGCTCAACCCCGCCATGCGGGTGGGGGAGCAGATCCGCGAGGTCCTCGACATCCACGGCTTCGGCTCGTCGGAGACGGAACGGGCCGAACGGGTCACCGAGGTCCTCGTCGACGTCGGCCTGCCCGGGGACAAGGACTACCAGAAGCGCTGGCCGCACCAGCTCTCCGGCGGTCAGCAGCAACGCATCGGCATCGCCATGGCCTTTGCCATGTACCCCGATGTGCTCATCCTCGACGAACCGACCACCGGCCTCGACGTGTCCACCCAGTCGGTGGTCCTCGACACGATCCGGCAGATGACGGTGGCCAACAACGTCGCCGGTCTCTACATCACCCACGACCTCGCGGTGATCAAGGACATCTCCGACCGTGTGGCCGTGATGCTGCGCGGCGACCTCGTCGAAGAGGGACCGGTCTCGGCCGTCCTCGAACAGCCGCAGCATGAGTACACGCAGATGCTCATGGCCGCAGTCCCCGACCTCGCCGGGCGCAAGACCATCGGTGACGGCGCCGCCGAGGCGAAGCCGCCGACGGAGGACGATGACGCCACCCACATCCTCGTGTCCACCGGCGCCGCCGACCGGTTTTCGGCGGACGAGGACGCGACCTCCGAGACCACGGGCACAGCCGCCTCTGCGGGTGAGAGCGGGGGAGCCGCCTCGGCGGGCGCAGCCGCGAATGCTCCGCTGCTCGAGATCAGGGATGTGGCGCTTTCCTACGGCAAGGCGCAGATCCTCGACGGGATCAACCTGGTCTTGGAGCCGGGGGAGTGCACGATGCTGCTCGGCGAATCGGGGTCGGGCAAGACGACCCTGTCGCAGTGCGTGGCCGGACTCAACGACGATTACACGGGGCAGGTGCGGCTGCGCGGGACGGAGCTGGCGCGATCGACGAGGAAGCGGACGAACGAGCAGCGGGTGGGCATCCAATACGTGTTCCAGTCGCCGTTCTCCTCACTCAACCCGCGCCGATCGATCGGACAGTCGCTGACCGTTCCGCTGGAGATGAGCGGGGACGGCACCGCTGCCAGTCGTAAGGCCGTCGTCGAGGAAGCACTCGATTCGGTGCGACTGGGCCGATCGTTCTACCACCGGAGGCCGGGAGACCTCTCCGGCGGTGAGCGGCAGCGGGCGGCGATCGCCCGGGCTCTGGTCAACGCTCCGTCGGTGATGGTCTGCGATGAGATCACCTCGGCCCTCGATGTCAGTGTGCAGGCCTCGATCGTGGCGCTGCTGCGGACCCTGCGGGCCGAGCGGCAGTTGGCGATGCTCTTCGTCACCCACAACATCGCGCTGTCGCGGCACATCGCAGACAACCTCGCGGTGCTCAACAAAGGCAAGATCGTCGACTACGGGCCGACGGCCCAGGTGCTGGAGAGCCCGACGCATGAGTACACGCGGGCGTTGATCGCCGACGTGCCGAAGTTCTGAGTCTACGGATTGATTCGGGTCGGTCCGGTCAGGAAGAGCCGACCGAATTCAGGGGTGATTACGAGGCAAGGAAGGGATTCTAGTAAGCTCGCCAATGTGATTAGGATCAATCGCCCTCGCCTGCTTGAAGATGGGCCCGACGCCGTTGTCACTGCAAAGCTCTCAGGGCTAGAGCAGAAGGGCAGCCTTCGGTTCCGGCTTCCCGCTGGGTACGCGCCGACTCCGGAAGCTATGGCCGACGCCATGTTGCCGATTGGTCTTATGCTTTCGATGGCCACCGATCAGACTCTCGAGTTGGAGTCCCCGGTTTCGGCGAAGCTGCTGCAGAGCAGCGCGACCGTTCAGGACATCTTCCACTCGTGGTATCCGAAGAAGCTGAAGCGCGTTGAAGTGCATGCCGACAGCAGAAGCCACGCGCCCTTGCAGAAGGATCGTCTGACGCTGTCGACGTTCACGGCCGGCGTCGACGCGTTCTTCACACTCGACAAGCACTTCGACGAGGTGTCGAGTCTCCTTTATGTGTATGGATTCGATACGCCGCTCAAGGATAAGAAGCTACGAGCGCGGATGTCCCATCACCTGAACGAAGCCGCTGATCATGCTGGGAAGACCCTTATCGAAGGTGCCTGCAATGCTCGTCGTTTCCTCAATCCCCACCTGTCGTGGTCAAAGATGTCGCACGGAGCCACGATCTCCAGCTTCGCCATCTTGTTGAGCTCACACCATGAACTCTTCTACTTCCCGGCGTCATACGCATATGCGGACCTCTATCCGTGGGGAAGTCATCCGCTGGTTGATCCGCTGTGGTCAACGGAATACCTGAAGGTCATTCACGATGGCGCCGAGGCATCACGCGTGGAGAAGACGCGAACGATCGCTCACAATCCTTCGGCGCAGAAGCATCTGCGCATCTGCTTCATGAAGCGGGGCGACTACAATTGCGGGACTTGCAGCAAGTGCCTTCGCACTAAGATGGCGCTCGAGCTTGAGGGGCGCCTTGACAAGTTCGAGACTCTCGACA
>DWZN01000239.1 GCA_019117545.1 Candidatus Brevibacterium intestinavium | reverse complement strand
CCGACGGTTCCGGTGAAGGCGGCCGGCAGCCTCGTCGAACCGGCGATGTCCGAGGCCGTGGCCAGGGGTGCGAACCCGGCGGCGAGCGCGGCGGCCGAACCTCCCGACGATCCGCCCGGGGAGAGTTCGAGATTCCAGGGATTGCGGGTCACGCCCCACATCGGCGAGTGCGTGATGGTTGCGCAGCTGAATTCCGGCGAGGTGGCCCTGGCGTGCACGAACCCGCCGGCCTCGCGGATGCGGGCGATGATCGCCGCGTCCGTGCCGGCCATGGTCTCGCGTTCGTGGATGAGCCCCTGGGTGAGGCTGCGCCCGGCGATCGCGTGCTTCTCCTTGGCGATCACGGGCAGGCCGAGAAGCGGCCTGGTCACGGCCGCCTCGGCGAAGTCGTCGACGGCGGCGCTGGCATAGAAGCGCTCGGCCTCCCGCGCCGAGGTGACCGCCTCCTCGACGACCTCGGTGACGGCGTTGATGCGCTCGTCCTCGGCGGTGATGCGGCCGATGAGAGCTTCGAGGTATTCGACCGGTGAGAGCTCTTTGGTGCGGAACCGCGCCAGCGCCTCGGTGGCGGACAGTGACCAGAGATCGGTGGCTGAGCTCATGGGTTTCACCTCGGTGTGAGTTCGACGGTCGGGCGCGGAAGCGGTGCCCCTCACAGGCTATCGCTCGTGCGCGCCTCGGCGACGGAGCGCCCGGCCCAGACCTCGCCGTCGCGGACCTCGCTGAGCTGGCCGCTGACGAGCTCGCCGGCCACCGAGGTGAGTACACGGACGCCGCGGAGCATGTCTTCGTCGGTGGTGAACTCGCGTTCGCAGTGGGAGACCCCGTCGACGCTGGGGACGAACATCATCACAGCGGGCACACGGTGATTGACCGCCACCGAATCATGACCGGCCATCGTTTCGAGTCGGCGGATGCTCAGCCCTTCGTTGGCCACGGCCTTCTCGGCGAGTTCGACTCCCTCGGCGGGGAAATGGCGCTTATCGCGGATGTCGAAGTCCTCGACCTCGATGGTGATGTCGTGGTCACGGGCGATCTCAGCGATCTGTCTGCGCAGCACGTCACGGGCCGCTTGGACGATGGTCGGATCCGAAGAACGCAGGTCGGCGACCATGTGGACGCGGCGAGGCACGACGATCGGCGAGTTGGGTTCGACGACGTGCTGACCGACCGAGGACACGAGCGCCTCCTCGTCGAACTCATTCACCACCTCGGCAACGGCCAGGACGACCTTCGCGGCAGCGACGAGGGCATCGTGACGATCGGCCATGGCCGTGGCGCCGGTGTGGGACTGTTCCCCGAGGACGTCGATGTCGAGCTTCTGCGTATACCAGCTGGATTCGACGATGCCGATGTCGGTGGCTTCGCGTTCGAGGATGCGGCCCTGTTCGATGTGGATCTCCGCGTAGGAGATCGCCTCGGGCGGGATATCGGTGCCGTCATAGCCGATCGCCTCGAGCGCCTCGGCCACGGAGGTGCCCTCGAGGTCGGTGACGGCGAGCATCTCGTCGAGGTCGAAGAGTCCGGCGTAGACGGAGCTGCCCATGATCGACGGAGCGAAGCGACCGCCCTCCTCATTGAACCAGTTGACAGCGGCGAGGTTGAAGCGAGGGATCAGTCCGGATTCGGCGACGTCTTCCTTCACACGCAGGGCGGCGAAGAGGGCGGCGATGACACCGTAGGCGCCGTCGAAGCGGCCCCCGAGCGGCTGGGAGTCGAGGTGGGAACCGATGAGGACGTAGGGGGCGCCGGGGACGAACTCGAGGCAGGCGAACATGTTCCCGATGGCATCGACGCGGATCTCGAAGCCGTTGTCGGCCGCCCACTGCCGCATCCAATCGCGTGTCTGTTTGTCCTCAGGCGTCAGTGCCTGCCGGTCGACGCCGTTGTTCTCGGTCGCACCGATCGTGGCGACGAAGTGGAAATCGGTGAGGAAGGCGGCATCGCTCGAGGGGGATGTCTGCTGATTCATTGCGGGTCACTTTCTCTTGCTGGGTGTGGTGTCTGGGGCGGACTCGTGCGTCATCCCAACCGTCCGCGGGTCTCCGGCAGGCGGGTGACGAAGATGAGGATGAGGCAGACCGCGGCACACGCGGCCATATAGAAGCCGGGCGCGGTGTTGACGCCGGTCAGCCCGACGAGCCAGGTGCCCACGAACGGTGCGGTGCCGCCGAGCACGGCGTAGGAGACGTTATAGCTGATCGCAGCCGAGGTGAACCGCGTCTTCGTCGAGAACCTCTCGCAGAAGAAGGTGTAGCAGCCTCCGCCGTAACAGCAGAGGGCGAGGACGAAGATCGTCTGCCCGAGGAACGCCAAGGGCATGTTTCCACTGGTCACGAGCCCGAATGCCGGCACCGAGGTGACCGCCAGAAGGATGGCGCCGACGATGAGCATCGGTCTGCGTCCGAACCTGTCACTGAGGTGACCGGCGATGGGCAGGAAGATCGTGTAGCTGGCCATGGCGATCGCGTTCGTCAGCAGCGACTGCTCGCGGCTGAGATCGCCGGTGGTCTGGATGTAGGTGACGAAATAGGCCGAGAGCATGTAGAAGCCAAGGGCCGTGACACCGAGGACGAAGAACACCTGGAGCATGCCGACCCAGTTCTCCCGGAAGGAGTCGCGGATCGGGCTGAATTCCTTCGGACGCTCCTCGGCGGTCTGCTTGAACAGCTCGGATTCCTCCGTGCGGGAGCGGATCCACAGTCCCACAGCCGACAGAGGAAGGGCCAGGATGAAGGGCACCCGCCAGCCCCAGGATTCGAAGGAGGCGTCGCTCATCATGGTCGACAGCAGCAGGATGAGGCCGCCGGCGAAGACCGAGGGCAGTGCGGTGGCGGCCAGTGTGATGTTGATCCACAGGCCGCGTTTGCTGACCGGGGCGTGTTCGTAGACGAAGGAGGGTCCGCCCACGGACTCGCCTCCGGCCGAGAATCCCTGCCCGAGGCGGGCGAGGATGAGCATCAGCGGAGCCAGCCAGCCGATCTGGTCGTAGCCGGGCAGGATGCCGATGAGGGCGGTGCAGATGCCGACGAGGAAGATCGTGATGGTCAGGGTCTTGCGCCGTCCGACCTTGTCTCCGAGCGCGCCGAAGAACAGACCGCCGAGCGGACGCATGACGAAGGCAACGCCGAAGGTCGCGAAGATGACGAGCAGCCCGGTGATCCGGTCGCCGTCAGGGAAGAAGTATTCGGAGAGGATGACAGCTGAGAGGCCGTAGAGAGTGAAGTCGTAGAACTCGACGAACTGGCCGATGCTGCCGCCGACGAGCACCTTCTTCTGCATGCTCGTCGATCTGCGTGTTGGTTGAACTGCTGTGGTGGACATCAAAGCTCCTTTGCTTTCACCGGCGCAGTCGCTCGTCTCGAGCCTGCACGGTCGGGTGTCTCGCCCACCATCATTGCGACACCGGAAGCATCAGTCCAACAGATAGTTTTTGACTCGAGCATTGACTGAATCGATGAGACGAGCCCGAAGCGACCGCGACGGCGGGATCCGCACACCGTCGATGAACTCGAGCCTGGCCCTGAGACGCTACCCCACCGGCCCGAGAATCTCCTTCGTCAGCTCGCAGAATGCCCGACTGCGCCTGTTCAAGCGCACATCGTCGGGCCAGATGATCGCCAGGTCGATGCTCGGGAAATCATCGAGCAGCGGCACGTCGACGGTCTTGAGCCCGATGTAGGTCCCCGACGACACGCTCTGGCTCAGCAGTGAGTAGCCGTGCCCCATCGCCACGAACGAACGCACCGTCTCGTAGCCGGAGAACGAGTGCCGGATCCGCGGGACGACACCGGCGATGCGGAAGAGTTCGTCGTAGTACTGCCGGCTGAAAGGCAGGTCGAGCTGGATGTAGTCCTCCTCCGCCAGCTCACCCAGATGAATCGGCTGCGGCTTCCCGCCTCGGCTGAGGCGGTGATCGCGCGAGACGAGTGCATGGGGCTCGACCACGTCGACAAGGAAGGTGTCGAACCGTTCGGTCACTCCCAGCGTGTAGGTCAGTGCGATATCGCAGTCGCCGGCGAGGACCGCACGTTGGAGTTCCTCAAGGTCGGCCTCGAGGTAATTGACCCGAACCCCCGGATACCGTTTTTCGAACTCATGGTGGATGAGAGGCAGTCGAGTCGGTGCGATCGGTGAGAACACGCCGACGGTGAGGGTCCCGCTCAGCGACTGCGAGAGCCCGAGGGCGGTTTCGCCGAGGGCATCGGAGGATTCGAGGAATGGGGTGACCTCGGTGAGGAAGCGCTTCCCCGCCGGTGAGAGCACGACTGAGCGGTTCTTCTGTCGGATGAACAGGTCGAGTCCGAGGGCCCGCTCGAGCTGCGCCATCGCCGTCGAGATCGCCGATTGGGTGACGTTGAGGTGCTTCGCCGCTTCCGTCATATGCTCACGCCGCGCGACCTCCTGGAAGTAGCGCAGCTGCACGAGGGTGAAATCGAGTGCCATAGTCGTCTATCCTGCCACCCGACGACCGACCTCGAACCCACCCGCGAACCCTCCGCATCAGGGATTCCCAGTCGTCGCAAATAGACTGGGCCCATGCCTGTCGTTGACATTCCCGCGGTCGACTCCGCCTCGCCCACCGCCGCGCCGTTCGATGCGACCGCCATGGTCCACGACATCTCGGCGGCGATCCCGAGCCCGAGCATCTCGAGCTTCCAACTCGGTCCGCTGACGATCCACTTCTATGCGCTGTGCATCCTCGTCGGCATCATCATCGCGATCGTGCTGACCAACCGGCGACTGACCAAGTGCGGGGTCGAGGACTGGCAGGTGCTCGACATCGCGACGCTGGCGGTGCCGATGGCGATCGTCTTCGCCCGCATCTACCACGTCATCACGCATTACACGGACTACTTCGGCCCCGGCCGCAATCCGTGGAACGTCTTCGAACCCGGGTCCGTGTGGGCGATCTGGGAGGGCGGGATCGCGATCTTCGGCTCCCTCATCGGCGGCACCCTGGGCGCCTGGATCATGTGCCGCCGGCTCGGACTGAAGCTGACCACCCTGCTCGACGCTCTGGCTCCCGGCCTCATCCTCGCCCAAGCCTGCGGACGCTTCGGCAACTGGTTCAACCAGGAGCTCTTCGGCCTGCCGACCACCCTGCCCTGGGGGCTGGAGATCGACCCGGGCAATCCGGCGATCCCGCTCGGCACTCCCCCGGACACCCTGTTCCACCCGACATTCCTCTACGAGGTGATCTGGAACAGCCTCGGCGCGCTGGCCCTGCTCTACCTCTCACGCCACATCTTCTTCCAGTGGGGACGCCTGTTCGCCGTCTACCTCATGTGGTACGGCGCCGGCCGCATCGTCTGGGAGTCCATCCGCCTCGACCCGAGCTTCGTCATCCTCGGCCTGCGCACGAACGTCTGGGGCGCGATCGGCGCCGTGGCGCTGGGCGTGGTGATCATGGTCGTCCAATGGAAGCGTCACCCCGAACCCGAGGAATCGCCGTTCATCGCCGGACGCGAACCCCAGCCGACCGAATCCTGAGGCCCACCCGCACCGAGGCGGCTCACCCCATGATCGCCATCATCTGGAGCTCGCCGCCGCCGGTGAGAGGATCTCTGATCCGACACGGTCGGAATGATCGGATACGAACGGAATTCAGCTCCGCTCCGGCTCCGATCGCCTGTCTCCTTCGGAACGGTCCGCGGTGCTCACAGGGGCTGCCTGTGAAGCATCGTCGCTGACTTCCGATGCGGAGCTCGAGGACGGGCCGTCATCAGGGATCTCCCCGTCTTCGACGACGAGCTTGATCTGGGAAGTGTGGGCGATATCGCCGTTCTCGATCGCAGTTCTTACGACGTCTTCCTTCTCATCGGGGATGACGGGGATCTCCTCTCCGTCGCAGTCGAGGAATTTGCCGTCGATGAAGCAATCGCCTTCACGAAGGTCCTTGAGATTGGTCGGGGTCAGGTACCGGAGCGGTTTCGCCGCGAACACCGAGGGATCCTTCGAATTGCCGGCAGTGAATTCGTTGAACAGCAGATTGAGCAGGACAGCCATGATCGCTGCCGAGGAGATGCCGGAGTGGAACACCACCTGGAACCAGCTCGGGAATGCGTCATAGACGTCCGGCTTCATCACCGGCAGCATCGCGAAGGCGAGCGAGGAGGAGACGATGATGAGATTCATGTTGCCTTCGAAGCTCACCGTCTTCAGGCTGCGAATGCCCGATCCTGTCACGGTTCCGAAGAGGATGAAGCCGGCGCCGCCGAGCACAGGCATCGGCACAGCGGCGACGACCTCGCCGAGGAATGGGATGAGTCCGAGTGCGACGAGGATGACGCCGCCGGCTGAGACGACGAATCGGGACGTGATCCCCGACAGCGCGACCAGTCCGACGTTCTGCGCGAATGCGGACTGAGTGAACGAGCCGAAGAACGGGGCGATGGTCGACGACAGCATGTCAGCTCGCAGGCCGTTGGCCACTCGCTTCGAGTTCACGGGAGATCCGACGATCTCACCGACGGCGATGATGTCGGCTGCGGTTTCGGTCTTGATGACGAGGATGACGATGAGCATCGACAGGATCGATGCGATGTCGAACGTCGGCACCCCGAACGGCAGAATCGCCGGCAGAGCCACCGGGGCCGCGGACCCGATGTCGGAGAAGTCGGCCTTGCCCATGAGCGCTCCGATCGCGGTGCCGAGGACGAGACCGATGAGGATGGACAGGCGTGAGATCGTTGCGGATCCGACCTTGCTGAGCAGAAGGATGATGCCGAAGGTGATGAAGGCCAAGAGGATGTTGCTGATCGAGCCGTAGCCGGCGGCTTCCTCATCCCCGCCCATCGCCCAATCAGCTGCTGTGGGGATGAGGGTGAGGCCGATGGAGGTGATCACCACGCCCGTGACCACCGGTGGGAAGAACCGGATGATCTTGGCGAAGAAGGGCGCGATGATGAAGCCGATGATGCTGGCGACGATGATCGAGCCGAAGATCGAGTTGACCGTTCCGCCGCCCTGCAGGATGGCCAGCATGGTGGCCACACCGGCGAATGACACGCCCTGGATGAGCGGAAGCTTCGAACCGATGAAGCCGAAGCCGATGCTCTGGATGAGGGTGGCGAGGCCGCCGACGAACAGGCTCGCTGTCACCATCTGTCCGCTTTCGGCGGGTGAGAGGCCCGCCGCACCGCCGATGATGATGGGCACGGCGATGATCCCGCCGTACATGGTGAGCACGTGCTGCAAGCCGTAGGCGAACTGCTGCGGCAGCGGCAACCAGGCATCCTCGGGCCGGTCGGAATCCGGTGGAAGCGAGGTGAGGCGGCGCTTCGTGGGCTTCTGTGTCATCGCTTGAACTCTCCATGAGGGTCTCTCAGCAAGGGGTTCAGACGCTCCGACGTCACTGGGGCTTCGTGCCGAACCTCTTGTATTCCGTATCGTGGATCACATTTTCCAAAAATGTAATACCGATCACCTTCTTCCCTTTTCCCGTCCAAGTCAAATCTGACTCTTCGGTAACATGACCGTCGTCCCACCCTCGCCGAGGCGGCCCCCTCAGGCCTCGATCCACTCCCGCAGCCTGTCGAGGCCGGTGGTGATCGCGGATTCGTCGATGCCCGAATACGCCAGCCGGATATAGGACCGGTCCTCGCCCGGCTGCGGTGTTCCGAAGTGCTCACGGGTGCAGAAGGACACTCCTGTGGCGTGCAGCGCCTCGGTGGAGAAGTCCGCCAGGCTCGTGATCCCCTTGGCCGCCATCGCCTCGGTGACATCGGGGAAGACGTAGAACGTCGACCCCGGGGTCGCCACGCTCATCCCGGGGATCTCATTGATCAGACGGCAGGTGGCATCGCGACGTTTGCGCAGCACCTCGAGCATCTGCCCCACGGGCGTCTGCGGTCCGCGCAGGGCCGCGATCCCCGCCCACTGCACATAGTGGTTGGTGCAGGATTCGTCGTTGGTGTTCATCGTCGAGATCGCCTCGGCGACGGCCTTCGGAGCCACCGCACAGCCGAGGCGGGACCCGGTCATCGCGTACTTCTTCGAGAACGTGTAGAGGATGACGGTGCGATCGCGCATTCCCGGCAGCGCGGCGATGGACTGCGAGCGCCCCTTGTAGCGCATCTCGAAATACGCTTCGTCGGAGAGCACCCACAGGTCGAATTCCTCGGCGATGGCGGCGATGGCGGCACGCTCGGCCGGGGTGGATTCGGCCGAGATCGGGTTCTGCAGGTCGTTGTAGATGATCGCCGTCGTGTTCTCGTCGATCGAGGCCCGCAGATGGTCGAGGTCGATGGCGAAGCCGTTCTCGGTCGGCACGTACCGGTACGGCAGTGCGGTTCCGCCGAGGTATTCGATCTGGGACTCATAGATCGGGAACCCGGGGTTGGGGTAGAGTACGCCCTCGCCGGGGTCCATCACGGCTTGGAGGAATTTCGTGATCACGGGTTTGCCTCCCGTGGTCACGACCACCTCGGCGGGATCGATCGTCATGCCGCGCCGGGCGCCGATGTCATCGGCCAGGGCCTCGCGCAGCTCGGGGATGCCGGGGCCGGGGCAGTACCCGGTTTTACCGTCGCGGATGGCCTGTTCCATCGCCTCGACGATATGGTCGGCCATGGGGAAGTTGAGATCGCCGAGGTGGAACGGGAAGACCTCGTTGCCCCGTGCCTTCCACTCGGCGGCGGCCTGGGCCACGCGGAACGCGGTCTCGGTCCCGAGGCTGTCCAGGCGGCGAGCAGTCTTCATTGTCGGCTCCTTCATCTAGGCGGTCGCGCAGCCAGTGATCGGCCCGGCTCGTCACGGTTCACTCACGATAGAACACCCGGACCGGTTATGTCAGCGGCTGAGACGCCCGGCCCCGAACTGCGCTGACCGCCCGCCTCAGCCGGCGGCCAGAGCACCGCGACCGGCCAGCAGACACCACAGTCCGATGGCCAGCAGCACCGGGGCGCCGAGGATGCCGCACCAGAAGCTCGGGGCGGCGAGTTCGCGGGGCAGGAAGAGGGCCAGGACCGCGATGATCGTGATCAGCGCTCCCGCGAGGTGGAGGACCGGCTGGGCGAAGACGAGCGCGAGCGCGAAGAAGTGGATGCCGACGATCGCGAGGATGAGCGGGGCGACCACCTCGGGGTGGCCGGACCGGAGGGCGAGGAAGCTGAGCACGG
>DWZN01000238.1 GCA_019117545.1 Candidatus Brevibacterium intestinavium | reverse complement strand
CTCAGTCCTGAACCCAGGTCTGCGCCCAGGCACGGGCGCCGTTCATCATCAGACCGACATCGGCGCCGACGAGGACGAACGAGGCCCCCGCCTCGAGGTACTTCCGAGCCTGGTCGGGGTCGAAGGCGTTGACGCCGACAGGTTTGCCCGCCGCACGCACGGCCTCGAACGTCCGAGCCACCGCGTCCGTGACCTCGGGATGCGTCTGCTGGCCGAGCAGGCCCATCGACGCGGCCAGATCGGACGGACCCACGAAGACCTGGTCGATGCCGTCGACCGCGGCGATCGCGGCGGCGTTGTCGACCGCGGTCGCCGATTCGATCTGCACGGTCAGGGACAGGAGCTCCTCGGCCCGGGACAGATAGCCGTCCACGGCGTTCCAGCGTGAGGCCCGGGCCAGGGCCGACCCCACCCCGCGCACACCCCTGGGCGGATAGCGGACGGCGGCCACGGCCGCCTCGGCGTCGGTTTCGGTATCGACCATCGGCACCAGCAGATTCTGGGCGCCGAGGTCGAGGAACTGCTTGATCAGCACCCGGTCATTGACCGGCACCCGCACCACCGGGGTGGCCGGGTAGCCATTCATCGCCCGCAGCAGCGAGGTCGTCGTCTCGAGGCCGATCGGAGAGTGCTCGGCATCGATGAGCACCCACTGCATCCCCGAGGCCGCGGCGATCTCGGCAGCCACGGGCGAGCCCGAGCACACCCACATCCCGGCCAGGTGCCGGCCCTCGTCCAGGGCCGACACACGCTCGGCGAAGGTCTGCGGAAGGTCTAGACGAAACGACATGTGATGGCTCCCAACTCTCCGTAGTCGGCATGGACGGTGTCACCGGGATGGACCCACATGGGGCGGGTGAACGACCCGGCCAGCACGGTCTCCCCGGCCGGCAGCACATCGCCGTGTTCGGCGAGCTTGTTCGCCAGCCACACGATGCCGCGGGCCGGATGGTCGAGCACGGCGGCGGCGACTCCGGAGTCCTCGATCGTCTCGTTGCGGTAGAGCAGCGCATTCACCCGGCGCAGGTCGACGGCGTCGACGGCGACCGGGCGACCGCCGAGGACCATCGCGCCCAGGGCCGCGTTGTCCGAGATGGTGTCGACGATCGTGCGCCCGTCCATCTCGATGCGCGAGGACAGGACCTCGAGCGCGGGAACCACGTACTCGGTGGCCCGCAGGACGTCGAAGAGGCTGACATCGGGTCCGCGCAGCTCCTGACGCAGGACGAAGGCGAGCTCGACCTCGATGCGCACTCCCGAGTACTGGGAATGGTCGATCACGGCCCCGGTGTCATAGACCTGATCGGCGAAGATCGCCCCGTAGTCGGGTTCGGAGATCCCCGTGGCCTGCTGCATCGGCTTCGAGGTCAGACCGATCTTGTGCCCGTACAGTCGGCGGCCCGCGGCCTCACCGCGCCGACGCCACTCGTTCTGCACCGCATAGGAGTCCTCGACCGTCATGTCCGGGTACTTCGCGGTCAGCAGCCCGATCTTCTCGCCGGTCCTCTCCGCCTGAGCGAGATCGTCGGCGATGGCCGCGATCGTTGCCTCATCGAGCATTGTCGTCCTCTCCTCCCAATCGATGGCCGCGGTTCACAGCTGATGGCCGAGCTTGAACTCGTCCTCACCGTCATCGGCGCCCGAATGCGCGCCGAATCTCGAAGCCGCATCTTCGCGACGGGTGTAGGAGAACCCGTCCGCGCCGATGGTCACCTCCATCTCGGAGTCGTCGGTGCGTTCGACGACCGGCATCGGGGTGCCGTCGAGGTCGAGGACGAGCGAGGCGTCGGTGTACCAGGAGGGCACGACCGGGTTGCCCCACCAGTCGCGGCGCTGATTGTCGTGGACGTCCCAGGTCACCCGCGGGTTGTCGGGGTCACCGGTGTAGTAGTCCTGGGTGTAGACCTCGATGCGGTGGCCGTCGGGGTCGCGCAGGTAGAGGTAGAAGGCGTTCGAGACTCCGTGACGCCCGGGTCCGCGCTCGATCGTGTCCGACAGGCGCAGCGCACCGAGCTTGTCGCAGATGGCGAGGATGTTGTGCTTCTCATGGGTGGCGAAGGCGACATGGTGCATGCGCGGTCCGTCGCCTCCGGTCATCGCGGTGTCGTGGACGGTCGGCTTGCGACGCATCCACGCCGCATAGACCGTGCCCGCATCGTCCTGGATGTCCTCGGTCACGCGGAACCCGAGCTTCTCCATGTAGTCCACGGCCTTCGGCACGTCCGGGGTGACCTGGTTGAAGTGATCGAGGCGGACGAGCGCACCCGGCGAATACAGGTCGTAGCGCCAGGCCAGACGCTCGACGTGCTCGACGTCGTAGAAGAATTCGTACGGGAAGCCCAGCGGGTCCTGCACCCGCACCGAATCGCCGATGCCCTTGACGAAGCCGTCCCTGTTCCGGCGGACCTCGCAGCCGAGCTCGCGGTAGTACGCTTCGGCGCGGTCGACGTCTTCGGGGCTGCGCACCCGGTAGGAGAACGCGGCCACGGCGGCGGTCGTCCCCTGCCGGAGGATGAGGTTGTGGTGGATGAACTCCTCCATCGACCGCAGATAGACGGCGTTCTCGTCCTCCTCGGTGACCTGCAGGTCGAGCACGTCGACGTAGAAGTCGCGGGACTTCTTCAGATCGGTGACGATGAGTTCCATGTACGCGCAGCGCAGCACGTCCGGCGCCGGTGCCGTGGGGGTGGGAATGTTGTCAGACATTGTCGCAGGAGCCTTTCGATTACTTGCCGAAGACCGGGTTGTGGACCTCGCCGAGGTTGATGTGCACGGACTGCTGATCCGTGTAGAAGTCGATCGACCGGTATCCGCCCTCGTGACCGAGTCCCGAGGCCTTGACACCGCCGAAGGGGGTGCGCAGATCGCGGACGTTGTTCGAGTTCAGCCACACCATTCCGGACTCGACGGCCTGCGAGAAGTTGTGCGCCCGCTTGAGATCCGAGGTCCAGATGTAGGCGGCGAGACCGTACTTCGTGTTGTTCGCCAGCTCCAGGGCCTCCTCATCGGAGGAGAAGGGGGTGATCGCGACGACGGGTCCGAAGATCTCCTCCTGGAAGATCCGGGCATCGGGACTGACATCGGCGAAGACGGTGGGCTGCACGAAGTTTCCGGTCTCGAAGCCCTCCGGGCGTCCGCCGCCGGCGACGAGACGGGCCTCGGTCTTGCCGATCTCGACGTAGGACATGACCTTCTCGAAGTGCTCGGGGTGGACCAGCGCAGCCACCTCGGTGGCCTCGTCGGAGGGCAGACCGACCTTCACGCGCTTGGCCTGGGCGGCGTAGCGCTCGACGAACTCGTCGTAGATCGAGTCCTCGACGAGGATGCGCGAACCGGCGGTGCAGCGTTCCCCGTTGAGCGAGAAGACGCCGAAGATCGTGGCATTGACGGCGGCCTCGAGGTCCGCATCGGCGAAGACCACGGCCGGGGACTTGCCGCCGAGCTCCATCGACAGACCCTTGAGCCACGGTGCGGCATTGGCGAAGATCGTCTGGCCGGTCTTCGACTCTCCGGTGAAGGAGATGAGCGGGACATCGGGGTGCTTGACCAGGGAATCACCGGCGAAGCCCTCTTCGCCGAAGCCGTTGACCATGTTGAACACGCCCGTCGGCAGACCGGCCTCTTCGAAGATGCCCGGCCACAGGGACGCCGAGAGCGGGGTGAATTCAGCGGGCTTGAGCACAACGGTGTTGCCGGTCGCGATCGCCGGGGCCAGCTTCCACGACTCGAGCATGAACGGAGTGTTCCAGGGAGTGATGAGTCCGGCGACGCCGATCGGCTTGCGATTGACGTAGTTGGCCTGGCGGCCCGGAACCTTGAAGGCGTCGTCGACCTGGGCGACGATGAGGTCGGCGAAGAAGCGGAAGTTCTCCGCGGCCCGGGCCGCTTGGCCCTTGGCCTGAGTGATCGGCAGCCCGGAGTCGTGGGACTCCATCGCGGCCAGTTCGTCCTTGCGGGATTCGACGATGTCGGCGATCCGGCCCAGGATGCGGGCGCGCTCACGCGGCAGCATCTTCGGCCACGGACCTTCGTCGAAGGCGGTCTTCGCCGCGGCGACGGCGGCCTCGATATCGGCCTTCTTGCCCGAGGAGGCCTTGATGTAGGCCTCGTTGGTCACGGGATTGAGGACATCGAATTCCTCACCGTCGATCGAGTCGACGAACTCTCCGCCGATGTAGTGGCGGATCTTCTCCGGCAGGCTGACCGGCGGGGTGGTGGACGCTGTCATGACTTGTCCTTTCCTGAGGGTGTGCCCGATTGGGCGTTCTGATAGCTGTGCAGTGTCGCCGAGCGGTGCTCGCGCACGGCGGTTTCGATCTCCTGCGCCGAGGCACGGGCGCGGATGAGGGCAACGATGCGGGAATGCTCGTCGACCGATTCGAGGGCGCGTTCGGGCACGAAGGAGAACGTCGAGTCGCGCAGATGCGAGAGTCGGTCCCATTCGAGCCCGACCAGGGTGCGCAGCCGCTCGTTCGGGCACCGGCGATACAGCGTCTCGTGGAACTCGTGGTTGAGACGGGTGAATTCGGCGGGCTCGAAGTCGGCCAGCAGCGCCCGCATCCGATCGTTGATCGCCTCCGCCTCCTCGAGGTCACCGGCGCCGAGGTGGTCCCTGGCCTGTGCCATGGCCGCACCTTCGAGGATCGCGACGGCCTCCATCGACTGCGCGTAGGAGCCCTGGTCGACCATGGCCACCCGCGCCCCGACATTGCGTTCGAAGGTCACGAGCCCATCGGCCTCGAGCCGACGGATGGCTTCGCGGACCGGCACCACCGAGGTGTCGAGCTCGAGCGCGATCTGGGCGAGCACGAGTTTGTGCCCGGGCTGGTAGGTCTGGTCGGCGACGCGTTCGCGGATCCACCGGTAGGCCGCCTCCGCCTTGCTCAGCGAGGTCGGGCCGTCTGTCCTGCCGGCGGCGGGCGCTGAGGTCTCGGTGCTCACCGTGAGGCCTTCCAGTCCTCGAACTTCGCCTTCCATTCGCCCTTGGGCGGGAAGAGGCCCTCGATGGGGTGGCCGGCCGCGACCTGTTCGGCGACCCAGCCGTCCTCGGTCTCCTTGGCCAGGGCCGCATCGACGACCTCTTCGACGAGATCGCGGGGGATGACGATGGCTCCGTCGTCATCGGCGACGATCACGTCTCCGGGCAGGACGGTGGCGTTGCCGCAGGCCACGGCCACGTCCGATTCCCAGGGCACATGCCGCCGACCGAGCACGGCGGGGTTCTTGGCGGTGGCGAACACGGGCAGGATGCCGGCGACCTCGGCGGAGTCGCGGACTCCCCCGTCGGTGATCACGCCGGTGGCGCCCTGCGACTTCGCCCGCAGGGCGAGGATGTCTCCGAGTGTGCCCGACCCCGATTCGCCGCGGGCCTCGATGACGACGACCTCGCCGGGCCTGATGGAGTCGAAGGCCCGCTTCTGCGCGTTGTAGCCGCCGCCGTGGGATTTGAAGAGGTCCTCACGGTTGGGCACGAAGCGCAGGGTCTTCGCGGTGCCGACGATCTTCGAGCCCGGCTCCAGAGGGGCCACGCCCTCGATGACGACGTTGTTGAGTCCCCGCGCCCGCAGCTGAGCCGACAGCCCCGCGGTCGGAGCCTCGGTGAGCTTGGCGACGAGCCCTTCGTCCAGGGCGGAGGCTGAGGCGCTGCCGGGCTCGGGGGCCAGGCCGGCGGCCTCACGCGAGCCCCAGGCGTCGACGGTCAGCGACTCGTCGATCGCCGGGAGGCTGCCGAGCTCGGCATCGAAATCCCCGGGGCCCTCGACGACGGTGGTCGTCAGTCGTCCGGAGCTCAGCTGCGCCCCTGTCTGCGCCGAGGTGGCCGTGACCTCGACCTCGACCGTGTCGCCGGGGGCGACGACCGAGGATCCGGCGGGCGTCCCGGTGAGAATGACGTCATCGGGTTCGAGGCTCAGATGCTGACTGAGATCGGCGATGATCCGCGGCAGGCTGAAGATCAGCTGCCGGGCGCTCGTTCCATCGTCCTGGGCCACCTCGCCGTTGACCCAGGTGCGGATGCGCAGGGAGTCCGGGCCCGCCTCGGCGGCGGGGATGAGTTCGGGACCCAGCGGAGTGAAGCCGTCCCGGCTCTTCGAGCGCACATTCGAGCCCTTGTCCGCGGCCTTCATATCGTAGAGGCCGAAGTCGTTCGAGGCGGTCACCCCGGCCACATGGGACCAGGCCTCGGCCTCGGTGACGCGGCGGGCGGTGGCGCCGATGACGACGGCGATCTCGCCCTCGAAGGCCAGCAGCGAGGTCCCCGCCGGCCGTTCGATCGTCTCCCCCGTCGCGGCCACGGAGCTGCCGGCCTTGAGGAAGTAGGACGGCTGTGCGGGCCGCTTCCCGCGCTGGGCCGCACGGGACTCATAGGCCACATGGACGGCAATGATCTTGCCCGGACGGGCGGGAACACCAGGAGTCGACATCGAACTCACACCTCATTTCGATTGGCTTCACCACAGATCGTATATGATACGGTTCCCGAGAACAAGTAATCCAGGACACAGCGAAGGTGTCCGGATGACACGCACACGCACGACAGGACACAGAAGTCATGGCAGCACAGAAGCACACCCAGGCCCGGGTGGCGTTCGCAACGGTCGTCGGCACGAGCATCGAGTGGTACGACTACTTCCTCTACGCAGCGGCCTCAGGGCTGATCTTCAACGAACTCTTCTTCGGCCCCCTCGGCTCGACGCTGTCGACCATGGTCGCCTTCGCGACGGTCGGAATCAGCTTCCTCTTCCGCCCACTGGGCGCCTTCCTCGCCGGTCACTACGGCGACAAGCTCGGCCGCCGGGTGGTGCTCATCATCACCCTCATCGCCATGGGCGCGGCCACCGCACTCATCGGCTTCCTGCCGACCTATGAGTCCGCCGGCGCCATCGCCCCGATCCTGCTCATCGTCCTGCGCATCATCCAGGGGGTCTCGGCCGGCGGCGAATGGGGCGGGGCGGTCCTGCTCGCGGTCGAGCACGCCGACGAGAGGTCCCGCGGGCTGCGCGGATCCTTCCCGCAGATCGGCGTCTCGATCGGCCTCCTCCTGTCCTCGGGAGTCCTGGCGCTGATGACCTCGATCGCTCCGGGCGAGGCCTTCCTCGAATGGGGGTGGCGGGTGCCCTTCTTCCTGTCCATCGTGCTCGTCTTCATCGGCTACTGGATCCGCCGCGGCGTCGAGGAGTCGCCGGTCTTCCATGAGATCGCCGAACGCAAGGAGCAGGTGACGAACCCGCTGGGCAAGCTGCTGCGCAGCCACTGGCTGCTCGTCATCCTCGCCTCGCTGGTATTCATGGGCAACAATGCCGCCGGATACATGACCACCGGCGGCTACATCCAGAACTACGCCACGGACCCGGCCGGACCCATCGGCCTCGAGCGCGGCCCCGTGCTGTGGGCCGTGACCGCCTCGGCGGTCTCCTGGCTGATCTTCACGATCCTCGCCGGCGCCGTCTCGGACCGGATCGGGCGCAAGAACTCCTATCTGCTCGGCTGGGTCTTCCTGCTCATCGGCGTCTTCTCCCTGTTCCCGCTGGTCAACACCGGCAGCCTGGGACTGCTCCTGTTGGGACTGATCGTCCTCACCGTCGGCCTCGGCTTCACCTACGGCCAGCAGCCGGCGATGTACGCCGAGCTCTTCCCCTCCAGCGTCCGCTTCTCCGGGGTCTCGGTCTCCTACGCCATCGGCTCGATCCTCGGCGGCGCCTTCGCCCCGACCATCGCGAAGGGGCTGGTCTCGGCGACCGGCACGACCGCCTCGGTGGCCGTGTACCTGGCGATCATGGTCGTCCTCGCCCTCGTCGCCACCCTGGTCCTGCGCGATCGCACCGGGATCCCGCTGGGCCCCGACCACGAGGACGAGCAGGCGGTCAGCCCGATAATCGGAATCCGGTCCGCGGCCGCGGCGTCGGTGACCGGCGATGACGAGACGGCGACGACGGGGCGGTGACGGGCGCCACCCCGAACGCGCCAGATCGTATATGAACTGTTAGTATTTGAGCATCACGACGACGTGTCACGAACCGGAGGTTGACATGCATTTCCATCAGAACGGCTATGTGTCCGCTGACCCGCGGATCGAGGAGGCCGCCGGGTACGGCATCGATCGCGACCAGGACCTGCCCGATGAGGTCGACGTCCTCATCGTCGGCAGCGGACCGGCCGGAATGATCGCGGCCGCCCAGCTCTCGCAGTATCCCGGGGTGAGGACTCGGATGATCGAGAAGCGCGATTCCCGCCTGGTCATCGGTCAGGCCGATGGCATCCAGGCCCGCTCCGTCGAGACGTTCCAGGCGTTCGGCTTCGCCGAGGAGATCATGCGCGAGGGCTACCACATCACGGAGATGTCGTTCTGGAATCCGGACCCGGACAATCCCGAGCACATCATCCGCACCGGGCGGCCCAAGGACGACGAGCACGGGATCAGCGAGTTCCCGCACCTCATCGTCAACCAGGCCCGCGTGCTCGACTACTTCGCCCAGTTCGCCGTCCAGTCGCCGGGGCGGATCACTCCCGACTACGGCATCGAGTTCGTCGATCTCGTCGTCGACAGCGCCGAGGCTCCGGCCACGGATCATCCGGTCTCCGTCACCGTCCGCTACACCGCCGGCGAGCGCGCCGGTGAGGAACGCACCATCCGGGCCGGCTACGTCGTCGGCTGCGACGGGGCCCGGTCGAAGGTGCGCTCGTCGATCGGGCGCAAGATGACCGGAGACCAGGCCAATCACGCCTGGGGTGTGATGGATGTGCTCGCGAACTCCGACTTCCCCGATATCCGCACCAAGTGCGCGATCTCGTCGAAGCACGGCAACATCCTCCACATCCCGCGTGAGGGCGGGCACCTGTTCCGCATGTACGTCGACCTCGGCGAGGTCCCGGAGGACGATGCGCGCAGGGTGCGCCAGACGAGCATCGACGAGATCATCAGCCGGGCGAACGCCATCATCGCCCCGTACAGTCTCGATGTGAAGAACGTGGCCTGGCATTCGGTCTACGAGGTCGGTCACCGTCTCACCGATGCCTTCGACGACACCGATGAGACCGATCCCGCCTCACCGTGCCCGCGCGTGTTCATCACCGGAGACGCCTGCCACACCCACTCGGCGAAGGCCGGTCAGGGCATGAACGTGTCGATGCAGGACGGCTTCAACATCGCGTGGAAGCTCGGTCAGGTCATCTCCGGTCGCTCGTCGACGGAGCTGCTGCGGACCTATTCGGCCGAACGTCAGGTCACGGCGAAGAACCTCATCGACTTCGACAAGGAATGGTCGACGCTGATGGCGACCCCGCAGGAGGAGCTGCCGGACAAGACCTACCTCGAGGAGTTCTACGTCAAGACCGCGGAATTCCCCGCCGGGTTCATGACCGAGTACACGGAGTCGATGATCACGACCTCGACGCGGCACCAGGCACTGGCCACCGGGTTCCCGATCGGCAAACGGTTCAAATCCGCGCGGGTCCAGCGCAGCTGCGATGCGAACTTCATCCACCTCGGCCATGAGGCCCGGGCCGATGGTCGGTGGCGCGTCTACGTCTTCGCCGATCGAGCCGCGCCGACCGCCGACGCGTCGAAGGTCGAGGCCCTGGCGTCCTGGCTCGAGTCCGACCCGGGCTCTCCCCTGGTCGCGTACCGGCGAGAGGGAGAGGATCTCGATGCCCTCATCGAGCTCAGCGTGATCTACCAGCAGGAGCACACGGAGTTCTCGTTCCCCGATGTTCCGACGGTCTTCCGCCCGCATGTGGGGGCCTTCGGCCTCGAATACGTCGAGAAGATCTACGCCTCCCTGCCCGATGACGACATCTTCGCCGCCCGTGGGATCAGCCGTGAAGGAGCCGTGGTCGTCGTTCGTCCCGACCAGTACGTCTCCGGCGTCTTTCCGCTCGATGCGCACTCCGAGATCGCCGATTTCTTCGCCGGCGTCTTCGAGCCCGTCAACCGGGCAGTCTCCGGCTGAGCCGCCGGTCCTTCCTCTATGCCTCCGTCCCATGGGGTCTGCGCATGCGGCGTTTGATCCGCAGCCGCCTATCGCGTGTCCGCTGGGCGTCGGCGATCAGACCGCAGACTCCGGCGGCGATGAAGCACAGGCTGCCGAGCACCCAGAGGCCGAACCCGAGTGCCGGATAGGCGACCTCCATGCCGCCGGTCGGCGTCCCCGAGGAGGTCTGGCCCTCCCACACCAGGTAGGGCGGATCGACGATCATCTGGAGCAGCCGCAGGCTCAGCACGGTGCCGAGGACGATCGCAGCCACCGACCACCATCTGGAGGCCTCGAGCAGCCACGCCGTGACCGCGACGATGAGGACGACGGCCCACAGCAGAAGGTAGGCCTCGTCCAGATCGTTCATATCGATCGGCGAGTAGCCGAGCGAGGTGACTCGGATCCGCAGCGAATCGGGCTCACCGCTGTCGAGGACCGGAACGACGATCGTGATCGCCCAGCAGGCGACCGTCGCCACGGGCAGCACCCGGGCCACGACGCTGAGTCGTCGCCCGAGTTCGGTCGTCGTGGTCCGAGTGCTGCCTCTGCCTGCCCTGCCCATAGGTCCGATTCTGATCGTCATCCGTGTGTCGGCTGTTGCGACGATGTTGCAGATCCGACACCGACTCAGTCGGGACCGAAGATCATGAGCGCCAGCTGCTGTTCGACCGGCGCGCCGACGAACGGCGGCCGCGGGTGCCCGCTGCGTCGGCGCCGGTCGGCGCTGCGACGGTCCCGCGGGCCGCGGCTGCAGTGCCGAGGCGGAAGGCGCTCGGACAGCTCGACCGGCGGGTCGACTGCCGTGGTCTCGAAGGGCGGCGGTTCCGAGGTGCTGCTGTCGCAGCGTTCGGGTTCGAGGAGCCGGGAGAACATCATCCGCCAGTCCTCCGCCGCGGTCATCGACTCTGCCGCATCCGGTCCGCACTCGGGGCGGGGTATCGCATGCGGCGCACCAGCGCCGGAGTCGTCACCGTGTAGGTGCGGCCGCTCGGCGTGGTGACCTTGAGCCCTTCTGCCGTGGCCTCGTGGGCCCAGCCGGGGTGCTCCTTCGCGAAGTTGCACGCCGCGCACAGTCCCGAACCGTTGTTCCACTCGGTCGGTCCTCCCCCGGCATGGGGTTCGGCGTGGTCGGCGTGCCGGATGGGCGCATCGCACCAGGGAGTTCGGCACACATCGTCGCGGAAGACGAGCATCTGGCGCAGCCGGCCGGTGAATTCCCGGCCCCGTGCCTCCATCCCCACGAGCTGCCCGTCTTCGGGTCGGGTGAAGAGTCTGCTGATGAGGACCCGCGCCTCGTTCGCGGTGACGAACTCGCGGGCGGTCTTGGCCGGCAGCGGACCGAAGCCGGGCAGCCAGGCCGGCACCAGCCCGTCCGAGAGCAGAGACTCAGCCTCGACGACCAGGTGGACCTCCGCCGGCACGGCGGAGGCCGAGGGCTGACCGCTCAGCCGTTCGACGACGGTGTCGGCGAGCACCTGCGCTCGGCTGCGGCCGTTCGCCGCACCGCCGGCGACGGTCGCCTCGGCGGCCCTCCGCAGGCTCTCGAAGGCGGCGACGGCCTGCGGCAGGGGCAGGATCGCCGAGATCCGGCCCATTCCGTCCTCGAGCGGGGTCAGGCTCACGCGCCGATTCGACGCTGCTTTCGCAGCCCGCTTCGCGGCCGCCTCGGCGTCCATCTCGGCGCTGAGCGCGCGTGCCTCGGTGCGCAGGCTGCGCAGCCCGGCCGGTCCCAGGCTGCGCTTCATCCTGGAGTCGACCCGGCGGCGGTCGGCGGCGCCGAGCACGGCGGTCTCTTCGACCATGATCCGAGCCTTGTCCTCGGAGATCGAGCCCGTCGCCAGCGCCTTGAAGGTGTTGGGCAGGCCGGTCACGACCGTGCGGGCCGTGCTCAGGAACTTCCGTCCCGAACCGGGAGAGACCCGCTTGGCCAGTCCGACCTCGTCGCCGGCGCGGACGCCGCAGTCACGGGCGGGCACCCGGTTGAGGCGATCGCGTTCGACGCGCAGCCGCTCGAAGGCCACGGCCTCACGCGCCTGTGCGGAGGCGATGGTGGCCTTGAGCTCTTCGAGCGCGGTGATCCGCGCCAGCGTCTCCGCCTCCGTCCCACCGACTTCGAGGCTGCGCAGGAGCTCGCCGAACCCGCCGATCTCGGTCAGCGGATCGGGGCCCTGCGATGGGTGCCCGGCGGTGTCGACGTCCATGGGAAGACGGTACCGCTCGGCACTGACACGGCCGGGCACGAGCATGATCCGGGCTGGTCAGTCCTGTTCTTCAGCCGACTCCCCGCTGGATCCGGTTGAGGATCATATCCATGGCCACGAGGTTGTGCCCGCCCTCGGGAATGATGACATCGGCGTTGCGTTTGGAGGGTTCGACGTAGAGTTCGTGCATCGGCTTGACCGTGTCCAGGTACTGGTCCTCGACCGACTGCAGGGTCCGCCCGCGGTCGACGACATCGCGTTTGATCCGTCGCAGCAGGCGCACATCGGCGTCGGTGTCGACGAAGAGCTTGATGTCGAGCAGTCCGCAGATCCGCGGCTCGGCGAAGATGAGGATGCCCTCGACGATGACCACCCGGGAGGGTTCGACCAGGGTCGTTGCGTCGCTGCGGTTGTGGATCGAGAAGTCGTAGACGGGGCTTTCGACCGGTCGGCCGGTCCGCAGCGCGGTGAGGTGGTCGACGAAGAGATCGTTGTCGAAGGCGTCGAGGTCGTCGTAGTTGACCTGCTCGCGCTCCTCGTAGCTCAGCTCGTCGCGCCGCCTGTAGTAGTTGTCGTGGTAGAGCACGGAGGGCGGTCCCTCGCACTTGTCCAGCAGCGCCTTCGTCAGCGTCGTCTTTCCGCTGCCGGTGCCACCGGCCACGCCCACAACCAAAGTCTCCACGGCTCTGCACTCCTCCTCGGCTTCGATCCTGTCCAAATCTATACCAGTCGGCGCCCGGCCCGGATTCCCGTCGGGCCGCCGGTCTCGGTTAGACTCGGTCCGTGCGCCGTTCGCGCGCACAGAGTTTCCTTCGAGCAGAGTTCCGGGAGGTGGTTGTCAATGGATCCCGACAGTCGATTGTGCCCCCTCCCCCTCTTCCACTGACGCCTGCCTCAGCGCACGCGTCGACTCGACTCTGCTTGGAGTACGTCATGACCTCAGTCCTCGACGCCGCCACAGTCCGCTCGCTGACCGAAGACCGCGATCTCGCCTCCCTCGGCGCCGCCATCCGGGATCTCGGGCCGAATGCGACCACCGAACTCATCGCCGAGCTCTCGGCCACCGAAGCCGCGATCGTCTTCCGACTGCTGCCGAAGGACGAATCCGTCGAGGTCTTCGACGACCTCGACCGGGGCACCCGCTCGGACATCATCGATGCCCTCCACACGGAGGAGCTGAGCTCGATCTTCAGCGACCTCGACCCCGAGGATCAGGGCCGCCTCGTCGATGAGCTTCCGGCCAACGTCACCGCGAAGCTGCTGGATGCCGTCCCCGCCTCCGACCTCGGCGCGGTGATGGCCATCGCCGGCTACGGCCGGAATTCGATCGCCCGCCGGATGTCGCCGACGGCCGTGATCGCGTGGACAGACGACACCGTCGCCGAGGTGACCCAGCGTCTGCGCGACACCGAGGTCGACCTCGAGGACGTCCGCCTCATCCCCGTCCTCACCCTCGACCGTCGGATCGTCGGCACCCTCGACGCCCTCGAACTCCTCCGCTTCGCGCCCGGCACCGGCGTGGCCGGCCTGGCCGAACCGATCGAGGAGATCACCCACACCGATGACGATATGGAGACCGCCGCCCGGGCGGCCCTGCGCGAGGACGTCACGGTCCTGCCCATCGGGGACCGGGAGGGCCGCCTCGTCGGGATCCTGCCGATCAAGGACGCCGCGCGCATCATCGCCGAGGCCGACGAGGAGGACTACGCGCTGTCGGGCGGCACTCAGCCGCTCTACCGCCGGTACCTTCCGACCTCGATCCTCACGATCGCCCGCACCCGCATCGTGTGGCTGCTCGTGCTCGCGATCTCGGCGGTGCTCACCGTCCATGTGCTCGAGATCTTCGAATCGACGCTGGCCGAGGTCGTCGCGCTCGCGCTGTTCATCCCGCTGCTGACCGGCATCGGCGGCAATACGGGCTCGCAGGCCGCGACGACGGTGACCCGCGCATTGGCGATGGACGAGATCGGCCTGCGCGACTTCCTCCGCGTCGCCGGCAAGGAGCTGACGACGGGGCTGCTGCTCGGGGTGCTGCTGGCGGTGCCGGCGTTCGCGATCGCCTCGCCGCTCTACGGCATCGAGATCGGGGCGGTCATCGCGCTCACGCTCACCGTCAACTGCCCGATCGCGGCCGTGGTCGGCGGCTCGATCCCGATCGTCGCGAAGGCCGGCAGGGTCGATCCGGCGGTCGTGTCGACGCCGTTCATCTCGACCTTCTGCGATGCCAGCGGACTGCTCGTGTACTTCACCATCGCCATCGCCCTCCTCGGGCTCTGAGACAGGAGTGCACCCAGCCGGGCCCAGCAGCCGGACTCAGCCGAGGCTGCGGGTCAGCTGGGTCCACAGCTCCTGGTCGAAGCGGCGCCGGCCGAGCAGCCCGGCCATGTGCCGCACCGCGTTGTCGACCTTGCCCCGCCAGACCTCGATCGCGGTCCTCGCATCCGCACGGGCCAGCGACCGGAACATCGCCCGGTCGTCGCTGACGATGCGGTCGCTGGCCGGGGAGTAGTCGAGCTGGAGCACGGAGATGAACAGCCGCAGCCGCAGGGTCAGGGATTCGAAGGCGCGTGCCGACTCACGCAGCCCCGAGGCGCGGGCGAGCTCCTGTTGGAAGTGCAGGTCGGCGTCCTCGACGTCGATGCCGCTGCGCGTCGGTGCCGCGGCCTCGACCTGCCGCAGCGCCAGCTGCACGGGAACCAGGTAGCGCTGGGGGCGCAGGGACAGCGATCTCAGCACGACTTCCCCGATGGCCATGCGCGCGGCGTAGAGGTCGAGCACGTCGACGGTTGTGATCAGCGGGATGCGGGCACCGCCGCGGGAACCGTCGAGCAGCTTGTCGTCGACCATCCGGCGCAGCGCCGCATCCACCGAGGCCCGCGGCACCCGCATGCGCCGCGACAGCAGACGCGGATTGATCCGATCGCCGGGGTCGTAGCCGGAGTCGATGATCTCCTCGCGCAGGGCGATCGCCAGATGCTCGGTGATCGACCTGGTCTCCTTCGGCAACCACGAAGAGATCTCCATTGAGTCAGAAGTAATAGAACTTCTCACCGGCTCGAGCTGGACGGACTCGCGCCACATCACCCCTTCGAGACCGTTCCTGACACGGGCGGCGAGCTGGTCGAGCAGAGAGCCGGGAATGTCCTGACACCCGGCGAGCACGTGCTTGAGCGCGACCACGAATTCCTCGAAGTCCCGATGCACGCTCACTCCGGGCCCGACATCGGGCCCGACATCGGGCATTTCGCCCAGAGGGTCGAAGACGAGGAAGTCGTCGCCGATCTCGCCGGAGACCAGCGCCAGCAGATCAGCGGTGCGGACCTGCCGGTGCTCGCTGCCGAACCGCTGGGGCCAGCGCTGGACACCGGCCGAACGCAGCGCCGCCGTGATCCCGGCGATGCGTCTTCGGATCCGCCGAAGCCCAACGGCCGGTCCGCCGACGCCTTCGCCGGCGGAAGCATCGGCGCGGACGCCGAAGACGAGGAGGGGGAAGCCGGCCGCCGCGAGGACGAGCTCACGGCCTCCGGTCACCTCGGCGGCGGGCACGGTCAGGGACCGGAAGGAGCGTGAGACGATGCTCTGACTCAGCCCGGTCGCCTCCGACAGCGCCCGGCTCGAGTAGTCGCGTCCCGAGATCCTCGCTCCGGCGGTTGCGACCAGCGCCTCGATGACCCGATCGGCCGTGCCCTGGATCGGCGGACGACCGCTGCGCGGACGATCCTCGAGATCGGTCCGGCTCGCCCAGCGACGCAGGGTCGACGGTGAGGCGCCCGTGCGTTCGGCCACCTCGGCGAGGGTGGAGGTCCGCAGCTCCGCCACGGCGGCACGACGGGTTTCAGGTGAGTACATCCCGCTATTCTAATACTTCTGACTCAAACGGACGGGTGGGCCGCTTCGACCTCTTCACCCTCGGTCACCCGCGGCGCATACTGAGTGCAACACTCAAGCTCCACGGTCAGCGCCGATGCGTGAGAGCACCTACGACAGACAGGGGAGCCAGTTGCTGCACACCGATACCGATCTCGAACAGCTGACCGACCGGTCGATCGACACCGTCCGCAGATGGCTGCGGGTCGCGACGTCGAAGACCGCGGCGAAGAACCCGGCCGCCGAACGGCTCTCGGCGGTCCTGTCGGACGACAACGGTCTGGACTTCACCGTCGGATTCGTCGACCGCGTGGTCCGCACCGATGATGTGCACGCGGCCGCCGATGCCCTGACCGAGGTCGGCAGGCTCGCTCCCGAGACGATGTCCGCTCTCGACCGCGCGCAGATCAAGGCCGGTGCCGCGCTGGCCAAGATCGCCCCTCAGGTCGTCGTGCCCGCCGCCCGAACCCGCCTGCGCCAGATGGTCGGGCACATGGTCGTCGACGCCCGCGACAAGCAGTTCGGCAAGGCCGTGGCCGCACTGACCGGCGACGGTCACCGGCTGAACATCAATCTCCTCGGCGAGGCCGTGCTCGGTGACGGCGAGGCCGATCACCACCTCGAGGAGACCCATCGCCTGCTCGCCCGCGATGATGTCGACTACGTCTCGGTCAAGGTCTCCTCGATCGCCTCGCAGATCTCGATGTGGGCCTTCGACGAGACCGTCGACTACGTCGTCGACCGCCTCCGCCCGCTCTACCAACAGGCGGCGAAGGCCCCGACGGGCGCGAAGTTCGTCAACCTCGACATGGAGGAGTACCAGGACCTCGAGCTCACGATCGCCGTGTTCACCCGCCTCCTGTCCGAACCGGAATTCAAGGACCTCGAGGCCGGCATCGTCATCCAGGCCTACCAGCCCGATGCCCTCGGAGCGGTGCAGCGGCTGAGCGAGTTCTCCGCCGACCGCGTCGAGAACGGCGGCGTCGGGGTCAAGGTCCGCCTCGTCAAGGGCGCGAACCTGGCGATGGAGACCGTCCACGCCGAGATCGCCGGTTGGCCGACCACGACGTGCGATTCGAAGCAGTCCACCGACGCGAACTACAAGCGGGTCCTGCATTGGCTGTTCACCCCGGAGCGGATGAAGGGCCTGCGCATCGGCGTAGCCGGCCACAACCTCTTCGACATCGCCTTCGCCCACCATCTGTCGGCCGACCGCGGGGTCACCGACCGCGTCGAGTTCGAGATGCTGCAGGGCATGGCCAGTGAGCAGGCGGCGGCCGTGACCGAGGACGTCGGCGACCTCCTCCTCTACGTCCCGGCCGTGCATCCGAAGGAGTTCGACGTCGCGATCTCCTACCTCGTCCGCCGCCTCGAGGAGAACTCGGCTTCTGAGAACTTCATGTCCGGGATCTTCGACCTCGCCAACGGCAACGAGGTGTTCAAGCGCGAGGCCGACCGCTTCACCGCCTCGGTCAAGCAGCTCGAGGACATCCTGGGCAGCGATGGCGAGACCGCGCCGGCGCCGAACCGTCACCAGAACCGGGCCGCCGAGGCGGATGCGCAGACCGCGGCCGAACGCTCCGAGGTGCCCGCGGTCTTCCGCAACGAGCCCGACACCGACCCGTCGCTGCCGGCCAACCAGGCCTGGGTGCGCAGGATCATCGCCGAGGCGACCGCCCCCGGCTACCTCGACGACCGTCCGAACGCTCCCGCAGTCGAGACGACCGCGGACCTCGACGAGATGATCGCCAGGGGCCGCGCCGCGGCAGCGGGCTGGCGTGAGCTCGGGGCCGCGGGCCGGGCGGAGATCCTCCACCGGGCCGCGGACATCTTCGCCGCCCGTCGCGGTGAGTTCCTCGCCGTCGCAGCCGCCGAGGTGGGCAAGATGCCGGCTCAGTCGGACCCCGAGGTCTCCGAGGCCATCGACTTCATCCGCTACTACGCGCTGAACTCCCTCGAGCTCGACAGCCTCGAAGGGGCGACCTTCACCCCCGACGAGATGGTCGTGATCACCCCGCCGTGGAACTTCCCTGTGGCGATTCCCACCGGCGGCACGGTGGCCGCACTGGCCGCCGGTGCGTCCGTCATCCACAAGCCGTCCAAGCCGACTCCGCACTGCTCAGCGCTCATCGTCGACTGCCTGTGGCAGGCCGGGGTCCCCCGCGATGTGCTGCAGCTGTGCGCCCCGATCGAACGGGAGCTCGGCCAGCATCTGGTCTCCCATCCCGATGTCGACCGGGTCATCCTCACCGGCGCCTCGGAGACCGCGGCCCTGTTCAAGTCCTTCCGGCCCGAACTCCACGTCAACGCGGAGACATCGGGCAAGAACGCGCTGGTCATCACGCCCGCCGCGGACCGCGATCTGGCGATGGCCGACCTCGTGCACTCGGCATTCGGCCATGCCGGGCAGAAGTGCTCGGCCGCCTCGCTGGGCATCATGGTCGGGTCGACGTATGACTCGCAGCGCTACCGCAGCCAGCTCATCGACGCCGCCTCGTCGATGGTCGTCGACTGGCCGGCCAACCTCTCGGCGACGATGGGACCGCTGACCGAGGACCCCTCGGACAAGCTGCGCCGCGCGCTAACCAGCCTCGAACCCGGAGAGTCCTGGCTGCTCGAACCCAAGCAGCTCGACGACACCGGTCGTCTGTGGAGCCCGGGCATCAAGGACGGGGTCAAGCCGGGATCGTTCTTCCACCTCACCGAGGTCTTCGGTCCGGTGCTCGGCCTCATGCACGCGAAAGACCTCGACGAAGCCATCGAGTTCCAGAATGCGGTCGACTTCGGCCTCACCGGCGGCATCCACTCCCTCGACCCGGCGGAGGTCGCCACGTGGCTCGACCGCGTCGAGGTCGGCAACGCCTATGTCAACCGCGGCATCACCGGGGCGATCGTGCGCCGGCAGTCCTTCGGCGGCTGGAAGCAGTCTTCGGTGGGTCTGGGGTCGAAGGCCGGCGGACCGAACTACCTCATGCTCTTCGGCCACTTCGCCGACGACCCGGCCTCCCTGCCGGGCGCCCAGGGGTCCGCACAGAGCCTCGAGGCGGCCAAGGCAGATGACCGGCGCTGGCACGAGGCCGAGTTCGGCGCGGCGAAGGATCCCTCGGGGCTGAGCGCCGAGGCGAACATCTTCCGGTACCGCCCGCGCCCGGTCACCCTGCGGGTCACGGCCGAGGCGAGCCTGTTCGACCTCGAGAGGTCCCTGCATGCGGCACGGACCGTGGGTTCGACGGTGCAGCTGTCCGTCGCCGGCGATGTGTCCGCCGAGGTCAGGATCGCCGTCACGAATGCCGGTGTGGCCGCGCGGACGGAGACGGCGGCCGAATTCGCCGAGATGGTCGGTCAGGGTCGCTACGATGACACCGTGGGCGCGCGCATCCGCATCCTCGGCCGTGTCGAAGACGAGCTGCTGGCAGCGGCCGCTCCTCGTCCGGAGGTCGCCCTCATCGATGAACCGGTCACGTCCTCGGGCCGGGTGGAGCTGCGGTACTTCGTCCAGGAGCAGGCGGTGTCGATGACGCTGCACCGCTTCGGCAACCCCAGCCGCGACTTCCACGAGCTGGCGGCCGAGCTCAAGGCCTGAGCGCCCGCACAGCTGACTGACGGCGGTTCTGGAGCCTCGCATGAGGCCGCAGGGCCGCCGTCAACTGGTTCGCGGGCTCAGAACCAGTTGTGCTCGTCCGCGGTCAGCCAACTGATCGGATTGACATTGCGGCCGTTGGACATCGCCACGGAGATGACGTTGGCCAGATAGCGGTCTTCGGAGAACTCCAGGGGCCGCCCGCCCCGATCACGGCTGCGACGCAGGTGCCGCAGCAGCGGTCGGCCGCGGGAGACGCCGAGCAGCGAGGCGTCCTGCTGATTGCACACGGTCGCGGAGAACACGTGATCCGCGCCGGCGAAGACGATGCCGTGCTCATCGGCCAGGTGGCGGCTGACCGAGGCGGTGTCGGCCGGGATCCGCTCCACGATCTCGCCGAGGCTCTCCGGATAGCTCGTGCGCTCGACCATGACCTTCTCCCCGTCGAGCAGGCGCACGCGCAGCACCTGCAGCACCCGATCGCGGTGGTCGACCCTGAGGGCCGCGGCGTTCTCCGCGCCGGCGATTCTCCAGGTCTGCTCGATCACCTGTCCGCCCGGGGTCCGACCGTGAGCGGACGCCCACTGGGCGAAGCTGCGGAACTCCTCGGCCACGGCCGCCGGACGCGGTTTGCGCAGCACGACCTTGCGCGCGCCTCGCCGGCCGCCCACGGTGCCCTCGCTGACGAGCAGCCGCAGCGCCTCGCGCACGGTTCCCGGCGCCACATGGTAGTCGGCGGCGAGCGCGGCTTCGGATTCGAGCAGCTGGCCGACCTGCCGGCGACCGGTCCGGATCGACTCCCTGATCTGCTCGGCGATCTGCTCATAGCGAGCTCCGGACGCCGATGCCCCCGTGCCGGTCACAGGATCCGTCCTCTCACCGCTGCTCCCCTTCCACACATGCTGCACGATTCGCATTGCCTGCCACTCTGCCTCCCCTACGCTACCTCACCGCCGGCCCGCCCCCGGACGGGTGTCGCAGTTTCCCACTTCACTGGTGAACTTTTTATAAATTTCTCGACCTCACTAGTTATCTGACTTGGCAAAGGGCGGAGGCTTCCCTATTGTTGTTGTGGCTCGAAACACCCCGACAGACAGCAGAGAGCGCAAGCGCCGACGGGGTCGAACAGGCGTGAGCGCAAACGTCCGAAAGGCGAGTACGACTATGAAGAAGCAAGCCCGGCTGCTCACGGCGGCCATCACTCTGGGCGCTCTGACCGCGCTGAGCGGCTGCGGCGGAAGCGGCGGCGAATCCGAGGAATCGGCGAACTGGCGGTCCGCGACCTCCGTCGAGGACGGCGGCGGCATGGACGCCCTCGTCGAGGCGGCTCAGGCAGAGGGCTCTCTCAATGTCATGGGCCTCTTCCCCGACTGGGCCAACTACGGAGGGCTGCTCGACGCGTTCTCCGACAAGTACGACATCGAGATCAACAACGACACCTCCACCGGCGCCAGCCAGGACCTCATCAACGCGGTGAAGAACCGGCAGGGGCAGGAGACCTCGCTCGACTACCTCGACACCGGCGAGTCCTTCGCCGTCGACGCCGACGAGGAGGGCCTTCTGGCCGAGTACCATCCGGCGACCGCCGACGATCTGCCGGACAATATGAAGTCGAAGGACGGCACCTGGTACAACCACCTCGGCGGGACGATGGCCATCGGCTGCGACACCGAAGCCGTGAAGAAGTGCCCGACGAGCTTCGAGGAGCTGCTCGGCTCCGAATACAAGGGCAAGGTCGCCATGCGCGGCAACCCGACGACCGGTGAGGCCGGCTTCATGGCGGTGTTCGCCGCGTCCCTGGCCAACGGCGGATCGCTTGATGACATCGAGCCCGGCATCGACTACTTCAAGCAGCTCTCGGACAAGGGCAACCTCGTGCCCACCGAAGCCGAAGCCGGCACCATCGAGACCGGAGAGACCCCGATCGTCGTCAACTGGGACTACCTGCTGCTGCAGTGGGCCGACGACCTCTCCGACAGCGGCATCGACCTGTCCGTCGACGTTCCCTCCGACGGCACCGTCGCCTCCTACTACGCGGCCTCGCTCAACGAGGACGCCCCGCACCCGGCGGTGGCCCGCCTGTGGCAGGAGTTCGTCTTCAGCGATGAAGGACAGAACCTGCTGCTCGACGGCTATGTCCTGCCCGGCCGCCTCGATGCGATGGTCAAGGCCGACACGGTCGATGAGGACTCCCTGTCGAAGCTCCTCGACGACTCGGTCGACCAAGAGGCCCCGCAGCCGACGCAGGAGCAGCGCGACGCCCAGGCGGAGGTGCTCGCCGACAAATGGGCCGAGGCGGTCGGATGAGATCGGCCCCACCCGCGGCCGAGGCGGTCGACGCCTCGGCCGGGCACCCGCCCGCACGCAGGCGCCGCCGCACCGTGTCTCCGGCCTGGGGCGCGCTGGCACCCCTGACCGTGGTCATCATCGCCTTCTTCGTCATCCCGATCTGCGGCATGGTCACGACCTCGGTGCTCGTCCCCGGCCCGGAGCGGGGCTCATCGGTGCTCAGTGCCGAGAACTTCGCCGCCCTCGGCTCCGGCTCACGGTCGATGGCCCTGCAGAACAGCCTCCTGCTGTCCTTCACCGCCGCCACCGTCGCCGCCGTGTTCGGCGGAGTCTGCGCCTGGGCGATCTCGACGGTGAAGTCGAAGATCATCGATTCCCTCACTGCCGTAATCTCCAGCGTTCTGGCCAATGACGGCGGCGTGCCGCTGGCGTTCTCCTTCATCGTCGCCGTCGGCAACACCGGGTACTTCACGGCCCTCGTCACCGCCGTCGATTCGACGTTCACGCTCTACAGCGTCAAGGGCCTCATCCTCATGTACCAGTACTTCCTCATCCCGACGATGATCCTGCTCACCCTGCCCAGCTTCGTCGCCCTCCGACAGCAGTGGCGGGAGGCGAACACGAGCCTCGGCGGCACCTCCCTGACCTTCTGGCGGCGGGTCGGCCTGCCTGTGATCACCCCCGCCCTGCTCGGCGCATGGCTGCTGATGTTCGGTTCGGCCTTCGGCACCCACGCCTCGGCGGCCGTGCTCATCGGCACCGGCGCCTTCCCCCTCATTCCGCTCGAGATCGCCGGTCAGCTGGCCGGATCGGCCGCGACCGGCGGAGAGGGTGTGGCCATGGCCCTGGGCGTGACGACCGGCGTGGTCGCCGTCATCGTGCTCATCGCCTTCAACGCACTGACGAAGAGGAGCGCGAAGTGGCTGAACACCTGAGATCGTCCAGCACGACGGTGAGGTTCCTCGCCTGGCTGCCCCTGGCGGCCCTGGCGATCTTCATCCTCACCCCGCTGCTGAGCTCCCTGACCTATTCGTTCTTCCGCTCCGACGGCAGCTTCACGACCTCGGGGCTGACGGGACTGGCCGATTCGGGCAAGATCATCGCTCCGCTCACGCGCAGCCTCATCGTCTCCGTCCTCGCCGTCGTCGTCCTGGTGCTCACCCTGGTCCCGGCCGTCGTCGCCGTCCACCTGTGGGCGCCGAGGCTGCGGTCCCTGCTGTCCGTCCTGTGCACCCTGCCGCTCGTCGTCCCGGCGATTGCGATCGTCGCCGGTCTGTCCGCCGTACTGCGCAGCCTCGCCTCGCACGGCCGGGGCAGTCTGGGCATGGAGATCAACACCCTGCTCCAGAATCAGGATCTGCCGTTGGTGCTCGTGGGCACCTATGTGGTGCTCTGCCTGCCCTTCACGTTCCGGTCGATCGATGCGGGGCTGTCGACGCTGCCCCTGCGGACCCTTTACGAGTCCTCCTCGATCCTCGGCGCCGGCCTGTGGACGACGCTGTGGCGGGCGGTCATACCGAACATCCGCGGTCCGGTGATGTTCTCCGCGTTCTTCACCTTCGCCCTGTCGATCGCCGAATACACCGTGGCGGCGACGCTGTCGATCAACACCCTCCCGGTGTTCCTCAACACTCTGTCGAGCACGAACTTCCGCGGATCGATCACTCTGTCCGTGCTGCTCAACCTCACCACCTGGCTGCTGCTGGCCTCGGCGACGATCAGCGCCTCGCGCTTCGGACACCGGACGAGTCCCGATGAGCCCGCACCGGCACCATCCCGAAAGGAAGCCGCGATCTCATGAGCACTCCTGTGCGATCATCTGTCGACGATGCGACGTCGGTGCGCTTCGAGCGCGTCGACAAGTCCTATGGCACCACCTCGGTGCTGCGCGATTTCAGCATCGACATCGAAGCCGGCAGCATGGTCAGCTTCCTCGGCCCCTCGGGCTGCGGGAAGACGACCACGCTGCGCATCCTCGCCGGATTCGAACCCGTCAACGGCGGCGATGTCCTCGTCGGCGGGGAGTCCGTGCTGCGGCTGCCGCCGAACCGGCGGGACATGGGCATGGTCTTCCAGAGCTACAGCCTGTTCCCCAACCTCAGCGTCACCGACAACATCGAATACGGTCTGCGCATCCGCAAGGTCGGTGCCTCGGCGCGGAAGAAGCGCAGCGATGAGCTCCTCGAGATCTGCGGTCTGACCGGCATGGGCACGCGCTTCCCGCATCAGCTCTCCGGCGGTCAGCAGCAGCGGGTCGCCCTGGCCCGCGCCTTGGCCACCCAGCCGAAGGTCCTCCTCCTCGACGAGCCCCTGTCCGCGCTCGACGCCTCCGTGCGGGCCTCGCTGCGCGACGAGATCCGTCGCGTGCAGCAGACTCTGGGAACGACCACCGTCTTCATCACCCACGATCAGGGCGAGGCCCTGGCGATCGCCGACCGGGTGGCGGTGATGAATGCCGGACGGATCGAACAGTACTCGGCCCCGCACGAGGTGTACACGACTCCGAAGACACCGTTCGTCGCCCGCTTCGTCGGGTCGATCAATGAGTTCGCGGTGCCGAGCAGCTGGACCGTCCGCGACCGTCTGCCCATCGACGCCGATTCCGCGGACACCGTGTTCATCAGGCCCGAGAATCTCGCGATCGCGGCGGTCGACGACGGCTTCCTCGAGATCAAACGCCAGACGTACACGGGCGAGCGCACGATGATCCACCTCGGCCTGCCCGGTGACGATCGGTCGCGCTGGTCGGCTTCGCTGGCCTCGGCCGAGGCGGCGAGCATGCGCCCGGGAACCCGGGTCGACGCCAGTGTCACCGCCGCCCCCGCCCTGCGGCTGGAGGCGGACGAGGTGGGTCAGGCATGAGACTCAGTCGCATCTCGGGTGCGGTCTTCGACTGCGACGGCATCCTCGTCGACTCCGAGCAGCCGTGGATCGACCTCATGGCCGACTGCCTGCGGCGCATCGGGGCCGTGGACGTTCCGGCCCAGCAGCTGCGCGGGCTCACCGCCGCCGAGGCGGTCGTGAAGCTGGCCGAGATCCACGACGGCCTCGGTGCCGCGGCGACATCGTCGCCGCCGAGCACCGAGCAGATCGATTCCGCGTACAGCCGGGCACTGGCCGGGCTCACCGCCCCGATGCCGGGGGCGCAGGAACTCGTGGCCGCGATGTCGGGCACGATCCCCGTGGCCGTGGCCAGCAACGGCCGTGGTGAGGACGTGCGGGGTCTGCTCGAACGGGCGGGGATGCTCCACCTCTTCGACGAGGTCGTGACCATCGATGACGTCGCCGACGGCAAACCCGCACCGGACCCCTATCTCACCGCGGTCTCCCGCCTCGGTCTCGACCCCGCAGCGGCCGTGGCCTTCGAGGACTCGCCAGTCGGTTCGCAGGCCGCACACCGGGCAGGATGCACGGTCATCGGAGTGAACGAGGACGCCGAGGTCGGCCTGACCGCCGATGTGCGCCTGACCCACTTGGGGCAGGCGCGCTTCGACACGAGCACCCGGACCCTGCACCTGCCCTGAACCGCCTTCCACTCAAGGAGCACCATGCCCACGACTTTCACCCTGCAGACCTGGAATCTCTGGTACGGCGGCCGCGAGGTCGACTACGGACAGGAGAAGCAGTACGCGATCGCCGCGCAGTTTCCCGCAGACGTCCTCGCCGTCCAGGAATGCTGGGGCACTGCGGCGGAGAATCTGGCGCCGAAGCTCGGTGCCGGTCTGGCCCAGTCCGGCTGGGACACGGCCGTCATCGCCCCCGGCGAGCTGACACCGCTGGCCACCGACACGCTTCCCTATGCGCAGGCGGCCCTGGCCACCCCGGTCCCGGGCGCCGGCAGGGTGCTCGTCTGGTCGGTCCACCTCGCCGCCTATCCCTATGCCGTCTATCGCGCCCTCCAGGGCGAAGGGCAGGAAGTCGCCGACGCCGAGGAAGCCGAGCGTCTGAAGCAGATCGAACAGGTCCTCGCCGAGACCTCGCGGCTATGCACCGAGCTCGGTGATGAGAACCTGCCCGTGGTCGTCTGCGGGGACTTCAACACCCCGGCCACCGGGGACTGGGCGGCACGCAGCGATCGTCCCGACATCGCCTGGCGGGCACCGGATGCGCTGGTCGAGGCGGGATTCGTCGACACCTTCCGCGCAGTCCACCCCGATCCGGTGACGACCCCGGCCGACTCCTGGTCGCCCATCGAACCGCTCACCCATGCCGGGCACGAGGTCAAGCCCGAACCCGGCCGCACCGATGGTGCCGAGCCCCGTGATCGCATCGACTTCATCTTCGCCCGGGGGCTCGAGGTCGTCGACAGCCTCATGCGCGGCTGCAGCGTCGACGGCCTGGTCGAAGACGGTTTCGTCGATGTCGGTGGCCGCTGCGAGCTCATCCCGAACCAGCGGCAGAACCGGTTCCCGTCCGATCATCAGCTCGTCGAGACGCGATTCTCCTTCCCCGCCTGAGCGAAGGCTCCTGACCGCGACGGCAGGTCATCAGTCACTTCACCGACTTCGGCACGATGACCATGGCAGCGAAGCCGAGCACGGCGACTGCGGAGAAGAGATAGAAGCCCCAGGGGTAGGCGATGCCGGCGGTCACGAGCGCTCCCGTGATGAACGGTCCGACGATGGCGCCGAGGCGGCCGATGCCCGAGGCCATGCCGAGCGCGGTCCCGCGCGCCTGCGCCGGGTAGATCGCGGAGACGAAGGCGTAGACGAGCACCTGTGCGGAGAAGACGAAGACGCCGGTGATGAAGACCGCGAGGTTGAGCAGGATCTGGCTGGTCATCGGGATGGACAGGGCGGCGAGGAAGACCGCGGCGAGGACGAACCACATGAGCACGATCCTCTTCGTTCCGTGCTGATCGGCCAACCAGCCGGCCAGGACGAGTCCGACGACGGCTCCGATGTTCATCACGAAGAGCATGACGAGGGAGTCCGAGACCTCGTAGCCGGCGTCGGCCATGATCTTCGGCAGCCAGGTGTTGAGCCCGTAGACCAGCAGCAGTCCCATGAAGCTCGAGGCCCAGACGCCGATGGTGACCAGCGCGAGCCTGCCTTCGAAGAGTCCGGCCATGCCGGATTTCGCCTTCGCGTCGACGTGACCGGCGGGATCGATCGCTTCTGTCACGGTCGCCGAGGCGGCCGCAGGGTTGCGCTTGGCTTCCTGGGCGACGCGGAACGCCTCCGATTCGGGCAGCTTCCACCACAGGAGCGGAACCATGAGCAGGCCCGCGAGTCCGCCGGCGGCGAAGAGCAGATGCCAGTTGTGCGAGTAGGCGACGGCCAGCAGCGAGATCCCGACGGCGCCGGCATGGTACCCGGTCATGGTCAGAGTCGTCGCCTTGCCGGTCTTGCCCGACTTGCTGTACTCGCTGATATAGGCCAGGCAGCTGGGCATCACGGCGCCGAGGAAGATGCCGGCGATGAACCGGAAGAGCGTGAACAGGGCGACGTTCGGGGCGAAGGCCACGAAGAGAGTGAAGAGGCTGAAGCCGATGACGCAGGCGATGATCGTCCACCGTCGTCCGATCCGGTCGACCACGGGCCCGACGGCCACAGCGCCCGATCCGACGCCGACGAGGCTGAGCGTGGCCACGAGGGTGGCCGCCGCGGGGGTGAATCCGAGGGCCTGAGTGGCCAGCAGCTCGGGGATGACTGCGCCGAGGACGACGAGGTCGAAGCCCTCGAGGGCGACGGCGAGCCAGCAGAGGACGGCGGGCCACCGGCCCACCGAGTCGGCGGCGGTGGCGGCTGGGGCAGGGGCGGTTGAGGACATCGGTGTCTCCGTGCGGTCGGCGGTGACCGGCGGTCGGCCGGTCGGGTGGAGGGGGCGGATCAGAACGGGTAGTCAGCGATCGTCGAGCGCATCGTCACCCATTGGGTTTCGGTGAAGGCCTCGATATTGGCCTCGGCCCCGCCGAAGCGGGACCCGTTGCCCGAGTCCTTCATGCCGCCGAAGGGCACATTGGCCTCATCGGAGACGGTCTGTTCGTTGATGTGGATCTTGCCGGTGTCGACGAGGTCGGCCAGCTCCATGGCCATGCCCACATCGCCGAGGATGCCCAGGGAGAGTCCGTATTCGCTGGCGTTGACCATCTCGGCGGCCTCGTCGAGGGTGGAGAACGTCGCCACGGGGGCCACGGGCCCGAAGATCTCCTGCGACCAGGCCGGGTTCGACGGGGTCAGGTCGGTGAGCACCGTGGGTGGGACGAAGGCTCCCTCACCGGGCCCTCCGGCGACGAGCCGGGCGCCGTCGGCGGTGGCCTTGTCGATGATCTCGCGGATGCTGCTCCGCTGCTTGTCGTCGATGATCGGCCCGATCGCGACCTCCTCGGCGGCGGGATCGCCCACCGGCAGGTTCCGGGCACGGCTGGACAGCTGCTCGACGTAGTCGTCGGCGATCGATTCGTGGACGAGGTGGCGGCCGGTGGTCATGCAGATCTGTCCCTGGTGCATCCACGAACCGAAAGCCCCGGCCGAGGTGGCCGGACCGACCTCGGCGCCGGGCAGGACGACGAGCGCATTGTTGCCGCCGAGCTCCAGGTGGCAGCGCTTGAGGAGGCGACCGGCGGCCTCGCCGACCTTGCGGCCGGCCGCGGTCGACCCGGTGAAGGAGATGACGGAGACCTCGGGGGCGGCGACGACGGCCTCACCGGCGTCGAGCCCACCGGGCAGGACCTGGAGGAGCCCCTCGGGCAGACCCGCCTCGGCGAAGATCCTGGCCAGGGCGACACCGCCGCAGACCGCGGTGCGGGGGTCGGGTTTGAGCAGGACCGCGTTGCCCAGGGCCAGCGCCGGGGCGACCGAGCGGATGGAGAGGATGAGGGGGAAGTTGAACGGGGCGATGACGGACACGACTCCGGCCGGGACTCGGCGGGCGAAGGACCAGCGGGGTTCGTTCGAGGTCAGCACCTGGCCCTTGGGGTGGCTGGGCAGCGCGGAGGACTCGTAGCAGATCTGTTCGGCGGAGCTGACCTCGAGTCCGGCCTTGGCGGGGATGGCACCGGATTCGCGGATGATCCAGTCCGAGATCTCCTCGGCGTGCTCGGCCCACAGCGCCCCGGCCCGGCGGAGCACGGCGGCGCGTTCGGCCGGTGTGGTCCGTGCCCACTGCTTCTGTGCGGCCGCGGCCCGCGTGGCCGCGGTGGTGACGTCATCGGCGCTGGCGGCGCCGAGGCGGCCCAGGGACGCCCCCGTCGCCGGTTCGATGACGTCGTAGGTCTCCCCCGCGCCTTCGGTCCACCGGCCGGTGAAGATCCTGCTGTGCCAGTCCGATCCCAGGAAGCTGTTCTCGCTCATGGTCTCTTCTCCCCTATTCCTTCTCTGGTCGTGTCTTCTCGGTGTTGACTTCGATCAGGCTGGCGCGGCCCTGTCCGGCACGGTCGATCGCCTCGCTGAGGGCGCGGTCGAACCCATCGGCGCTTCCGGCGTGTTCGGCGTGCATCCCGTAGCCGGCGGCGATGGACACGAAGTCGACCTCGCCGAGGTCGAGCCCCGGGGCCTTGTCGACGTCGAGCATGTCCGCGAACCAGTCCAGGGCCCCGTAGGTGCCGTTGCGCAGCAGGACGATGATGACTCCGATGTTCTCCTCGACGGCGGTGCGCAGGGCCGAGATCGAGTAGTGGGCAGAGCCGTCGCCGATGATCGCCACGACCGGACGGATCGGGTCGGCCAGGGCCACGCCCATGGAGGCGGGCAGTCCCCAGCCGAGGCCGCCGGAGGCCGGGAAGAAGTAGGAGCCGGGCAGCTCGAGGTCCATCTGCGCCCAGAACGCCGCGTTCGTCGAGGTGGATTCGACGACGTAGCGGGTCTCGGCCGGCATCGTCTCGCGCAGACCGGCGAAGACCTCCTCCGGGTGGAGGACGCCGTCGGTCGCCGAGGTGGCCGGAGCGGCGATCGCCCGTGCCGGGCCGGGCTCGGCGGCTGGGTCGGCGACGTCGAGGGTCTTCGCCAGCGCCAGGAGCGTCTGCACGGGGTCGGCGATGAGGGCATCGCCGAAGGGCGCGCGGGCGGCGGCCGCGGTGTCCTCACCGATCTGGATGAGCTCGGTGGTCTCGGGCAGGTACTGACCCGGCTGCCACTGGTGATAGCGGAAGACCGGGGCGCCGATGACCAAGGCGAGGTCGTGGGACCCGAGGATCTGGCCGATCGGGGCGATGCCGGCGGGCAGGACTCCGCGGAAGTTCGGGTGCTGGTTGGGAAACGGCAGACGCGACAGCGACGGGGCGGCCCAGACGGGCAGGTCGAAGGCCTCGGACAGGGCGATCGTGGTGTCCCAGACGCGTTCGTCGTCGACCTCGGGGCCGAGGACGAGCACCGGCGAGGTTGCCGCTCGCAGCTTCTGCGCGAGTTCGGCGACGACGGTCGGATCGACGGTGCGGGCGGAGGTCACATGGCGGGAGAGCTGATCGATCCGGTCGGCGGGCACCTCGGCGTCCCAGTCGTCGTAGGGCACGGACAGATAGACGGGTCCGTGTTCGGAGGCGAAGACCGACTGGGAGAACGCGCGGGGCACATCGTGAGCGCTCAGGGGTTCCAGCGATTGGTGGACGAGGGGTTCGGCCAGTTTGGGAGCCTCGACATTGGCGAGCATGACCTCGGGCCCGATCATGTCCCGGACCTGCTGACCGGCGGTGATGACGAGCTTCGACTTCGAGATCGCCGAGTTCGTCAGGGCCCCGAGGCCGTTGCCCGTGCCCGAGGCGGCGTGGAGACTGACCAGCGTGGGCCGATTCGTGATCATCGAGTGGCCGTCGGCCATGGCCACGACGGCGGCTTCGTGAAGGCCGAGGATGTAGCGGGCGGGCAGGTCCTTGAGGAAGGGCAGCTCATTGGAACCGGGATTGCCGAAGATCGTCGTCATCCCGTGGAAGGCCATGATCTCGTGAACTGCTCGGCGAACCGTGACTGTCGTCATCGACGTGATGCTCCTTGATGTGGCGGATCTGCGGGCACCGCCGACCGAGGACTGTGGTGCACCTCTCGTCAGAGTAGTGACCCGGACCACCAGGAGCCACAGTGTTTCCATTGATTGAGAATTTCCTCTCGGAATCGCTAGGATCGGGGCATGGCGAACTCCCGGTCCGGCGATGCGATGATCGATCGACTCGTGCGCGTGTTCGCCGCCTTCGATCCGGATCACCAGAGCCTGAGCACCGAGGAGATCGCCGCTCGTGCCGAACTGCCGAAGTCCACGGCCTACCGGCTGGTCGGCGATATGATGCGCCATGATCTGCTGCAGCGCGATCCCAGCGGCCGGCTCCGGATCGGAGTGGGGATGTGGGAGCTGTCGAACCGAGCCTCGGATGCCGTCGATCTCGCCTCGGTGGCCAGGCCGCACATGATGGCCGTCCATGAGTTCGTCGGCGAGAACACTCAGCTGGGGATCCTCCGCGAGCGCGAGGTGCTCATCATCGAGCGGATGTCGGCGCCGAACGCGGTCGTCCATCGCTCGAAGACGGCCGGGCGACTGCCGGCGCATGCGTCCTCGTGCGGGCTCGTACTGCTGGCCTATGCGCCCAAGCATGTGCGCGAGGCCTATCTGCGGGGGCCGCTGAACGCGCTCACGGAGAAGACGACGACGGATCCGGCCGCCCTGCGGACGATGCTCTCGACGATCCGGTCCCATCATTTCGCCGAGCTGTCGGGGCACATCGACGAGGGCACGACCGGCATCACGGTCCCGGTCTTCGACGGAGGCGGGATGGCGATCGCCGGACTCGGCGTCGTCATCGACTCCGAGCACAGGAAGGGCGTGCCCGCGATCATGCGGGCCCTGAGGACCGCCTCGGCGAGGATCACCCAGGACCTGGCTGTCGACGGCGGGGCGCTCGACTGACCTGCCGCGAGCGCTTGCGGCCCGGGCGGCCGATAGACTGCGGAAGGAATCCAGACAGCGGGAGGATCATGAGAACCGAGGAATCGGCGATGACGTCGGAACAGCTCGACAGCCTGCGCACCCTGCGCATGGACTTCTCCCGGCTGATCATGCAGCATCGGTTCGTCGTCGACGAGATGCTCACGAAGATCTCGATCCTGCGCGAGGAGTCCGTCCACGCCCACAGCTACAACCCGATCGAGCACATCTCCTCGCGGGTGAAGTCTCCGCGGAGCCTGCTGGCGAAGATCCGCCGCCGCGGTCTGCCGCTGGAGATCGATGTCATCCGCAAGGAGATCACGGACATCGCAGGCATCCGCATCACCTGCAGCTTCATCGCCGACACCTACCATGTGCTCGAACTGCTCACCGCGCAGGACGACATCCGGGTCGTCGAGATCAAGGACTACATCGCCCACCCGAAGCCGAATGGCTATCGCAGCCTGCACGCGATCCTCGAGGTGCCCGTGTTCCTCCACGGCGGACCGGTGCCGGTCATCTGCGAAGTCCAGATCCGCACGATCGCCATGGACTTCTGGGCCAGCCTGGAGCACAAGATCCACTACAAGTTCAACGGCGACGTCCCCGACCGGCTGATCGACGAGCTCACCGAGGCGGCCGACGCCTCCGACCAGCTCGACCGACGGATGGAGCAGCTGCACTCCGAGGTCCACGACCGGGCCCCGGCCGTCGACACCGGCGAGGACTTCGACGACGAGGCGATGCGGATCCTGTGGGACCTCAGCAGGCGCGAGGGCTAGACCTTTTGGGCCGGTAGGTGCGACCGAAACTGCGCGCGTTCGCCGTATCGATCATCGCGAGCTCCCAGTCGACCCGGCGCCCGCCCGGCACGTCGAAGATCCGGGTCCCGTCGCCGAGGAAGACCGGAGCCACATAGACCTGGAGTTCGTCGATGAGGTCGACTTCGAGCGCCTGCCGGGCGATATCGGCGCTGATGATCTGGATATCGCGATCCCCGGCAATCCGCTGTGCCTTCTCGACCGCCTCGGTGATGGTGCAGTTCATCGCGGTCACCGAGGCATCTCCCGCCAGCTCCTCGGGACGATGAGTGAGGACGAATTCCGTCCCCGACCACGCACCACCGTAGGCCTCGGAGGTCATCTCGTCGCGTTCATCGGCCTGCGCCCTGGCCGCGTCGTAGCCGCGGCGGCCGGAGATGATGACGGCGACCTTCGCCGCCATGCCCTCGGTGGTGCCCTCGGCATTCGGTTCGGAGGCCGAAAGCCATGACATGTCATGGCCCGGCCCGGCGATGAACCCGTCGATCGAGGCGGTGAAGCCCCATGCCACTTTTCCCATCACTCCCTCTTGAGCTGCGGCGCCCCTCGCCGGTGATTGCTGAATGCAATCAGTTAACCATCGTTGCGACGTCCGATCAATGGCTGGTGTGATCGAGCAGGCCCGCAGACAGAGGAATGTTCTCCGCCATTTCGTCGTTCCGGCTGGTAAGGACCACATCAGCATGGCCCCAAAGGTTTTCGAGAAAGAAGGTCATCACCATGGCAGATTTCACGAACAAGGTCGCACTCGTCACCGGCGGCGGCTCGGGTCTCGGAGAAGCGATCTCCAAGGACCTCGCTTCCAAGGGTGCGAAGGTCGTCATCACGGACATCAACCTCGACGCCGCGCAGCGCGTCGCCGATGAGATCGCGAAGACCAGCGGGACCGCCTCGGCGATCAAGCAGGACACGAGCTCGAAGGAAGATTCGGAGAAAGTCGTCCAGTTCGCCGTCGACACCTACGGCGGACTCAACTACGCGGTGAACAATGCCGGCATCGGCGGAGACCAGGCCCCCGCAGGCGAGACCGACCTCGACTCCTGGGACCAGGTCATCGACATCAACCTCAACGGCGTCCTCTACGGAATGCGCCACCAGATCCCGGCCATGCTCAAGGCGGGCGCGAAGGACTCGGCGATCGTCAATATGGCCTCGATCCACGGCACGGTCGCCGCGGTCAACAACGGCGCCTATACCGCAGCCAAGCACGGAGTCGTCGGCATCACGAAGAATGCCGCCGCCGAATACGGCACCGAAGGTCTGCGCATCAACGCGGTCGGCCCCGGATACATCACGACCCCGCTGCTCGAGAACAACCTCGATGCCGAAACTCTCGACGGACTCAAGGCCAAGCACCCGCTCGGCCGCCTGGGCACCGCCGACGAAGTGGCGAAGGTCGTCTCGTTCCTCCTATCCGATGACGCCTCATTCGTCACCGGTGCGTACTACCTCATCGACGGCGGCTACACGGCGGTGTGAGACTCATCGTCGCGTTCGGCCCGATGAAAACTCACGACGGCGGCGATCAAGCTCCGCCCCTCAAACGGACGACCATGCCGCCTGGACAACTGAGGCCGCTTCCGAGGCGCTGACCTTCGGTCGACACTGGTGGGCCAGCGCGGCAGTCCACTCCTCCTCGGAGGGAATCCCGTCGAACGAAATGGACTCAGAGCTCGTGAACGGGCCGTGCCGTTTGACGACGGCTCGCTGAATGGCAGCCGCTGTCGCGCCACGATCACCCAATGCGATCAGGTCGATGTCTTCGGACAGCCTCAGGTCCGGAAGATGTGTCCGAGTCAGGGCCGTACCTCCGAAGAAGACAACATCATCTGCCACAGATGCCGCGAGCCATGGGAAATGACATGGTCACGTCGAACCTGCGATTCAGCGACTCCGAACTTCTGCGCAGAGTTGATTGCCTCGTCCTCGTCCAACATGCCTGAGAGCTCCTTCTTGCGATGCGTCCGCCAATGGGGTCATGATGTTCCCCCTCTCGCCTTCAGCACCTTTCTCACCTCGTCATTCACTCGCGGAGCGGTCGAGACGAGATCTTCGAATTCACTGTCATCGATTTGTGGGAGCAGATTTCGAGCCCCTTCTGCAGCAGCCGCCGCGGCACCACCCTGCGCCGGTCGCATCAGCAGATCATAGAGAGTCTGCTCTCTTGTCGTGATGAGGCCGCAGCCGAGCTCGGTGCCTTCCGACACCGCTTCCAATCGCTCCAACTCACGATGCGCGAAATGCACTGTGCCGGTTCCGATCTCCAATGGCCGCCTTCCGGCAACGGGGACCGCGACTACCGTACTCCTCACGGCACGAGGGATCGCACCCCAGAATCTCGCAGCACCCAGCCCCATGAGGATTGCATTGCCTTTACCGTGGCGAGCCGTCGCAACGGCGAGTCCAGCAATCTCCAGACTCGGTGACCATGTCCGGGCGTCCCTGCCATCGGGAGGAGCCGTGTAGACTCCGCGAGCTAAGCGCATGAGCGCACCCTGATCAACCAGTTCATCGAGCACCCGCCATGAGTTGGAACCCAAGCCGCGAGCATTCTGATAGCGCATCGTCCTCAACGGCTCTCGGGCGACTGCTCTCAGGATGCTGATTGCTTCCGCCAGTACCACCACCCCTTAACACTGCACAAATATACTCCCTTGGTATACTTCTGCATAGTAGAATTCGCGGCGGTGCCGCAGACCAGTGTTCAATATGCCGAAGATCGCGGGAAATGCCAGCACCTCAGTGCTCGTGCCCGGCAGCCACCCCGACCTCGTCCTCCTGACCGGGATCGATGACGACGAACTGACCCATCATCCCTTCGTCCTCGTGCAGGAGCATATGGCAGTGGTACATATACGGCAGGTGCGGG
>DWZN01000237.1 GCA_019117545.1 Candidatus Brevibacterium intestinavium | reverse complement strand
GTTGCCCCGTGCCTTCCACTCGGCGGCGGCCTGGGCCACGCGGAACGCGGTCTCGGTCCCGAGGCTCTCCAGGCGGCGAGCAGTCTTCATTGTCGGCTCCTTCATCTAGGCGGTCGCGCAGCCGGTGACCGGCCGGGCTCGTCACGGTTCACTCACGATAGAACACCCGGACCAGCTATGTCAGCGGCTCCGGCGCCGGTGCGCGAACTGCGCTGACCGCCCGCCTCATCCGGCGGACAGAGCACCGCGACCGGCCAGCAGACACCACAGTCCGATGGCCAGCAGCACCGGAGCGCAGAGGATGCCGCACCAGAAGCTCGGGGCGGCGAGTTCGCGGGGCAGGAAGAAGGCCAGGACCGCGATGATCGTCGTCAGCGCTCCCGCGAGGTGGAGGACCGGCTGGGCGAAGACCGCGGCGAGCGCGAAGAAGTGGATGCCGACGATCGCGAGGATGAGCGGGGCGACCACCTCGGGGTGGCCGGATCGGAGGGCGAGGAAGCTGAGCACGGCAGCCGCGATGATCTCCGCCCAGACCACGACGATGTAGATCGTGAAGGCAGTCGTGCCCGTGGCGATCGCACTCGGTTCGGACCAGCTGCCGATGGCCAGGAAGATGCTCGGCACCGCCAGGGCCAGGCCGGCGGCCGAGAGTCCGCCGAGGACGATGCGGAAGACGGCTCGATCGGGCGGGGCCTCCTGCGCCCATCCTGACCAGATGAACGCGGCGAGGCCGAACACCGCGCCGATCATCACCAGATCGCGCGGGAAGGACGGGTCGATCATCGCTGATCCCTTTCACCCAAGGCCGACTGTCCTTCGAGTCTAGCCCGGTTCCGGCCGCGGGCTCAGTCGCTGCCCCAGATGTCGTCGCCGCGGCTGAGGGCGTCGAAGCCGCCGTCGACGAAGATGATCTGTCCGGTCATCCGTGAGTTCGCGGCGGAGACGAGGAAGGCGTGCACCGCCGCGATGTCCTCGGCATCGGCGGGGCCGTTGAAGGGTGCGGGCATGGCCGTTGCGGCCTGCCGGCGTCCTTCCTCGGTGGAGAAGAGCTCCTTCGTCATCGCCGTGCGCACCTGACCGGGTCCGACGCCGTTGATGCCGATGCCCAGTCCGGCGTAGTCATCGGTGGGCGCGACTCGGCGGATCCACCGCGAGATCGCCCGCTTCGAGCTCGAGTAGTTCGCATAGCCGGCTGCCGGTCCCTGCTCGGCCAGTTCGGCCCCGCGGGCCAGCGCCGCCTCGGCGTCTCCGGCCAGCAGGAGGTCGACGAGCTCCTCATCATTGCCCTGCAGTGTTGCCGCCGAGGTGGTCACACTGATCCGCGGGGCGCCGGATTCGACGAGCAGCGGGCGCAGGGCCTCGATGAGCCGGACCGTGCCGATGTAGTTGATCTTCGGCGACAGCGGGCTCGGGGCCGAGACTCCGGCGTTGGCCACGAGTCCGTCGACGCAGCCGTCGCTGATCTCGGCGATCTTCTGTGCGACCTGTGCGATCGAATCCTGATCGCCCAGATCGCCGGTGACGTCTCCCTGTTCGAGGTCGACGCGGATGACGGTGTCCCCCTGACGTTCGAGGACGGCGGCGGTCGCCTCCCCGATTCCCGATGCTGCTCCGGTGACGACGATGGTCCGTGCCACGATGCCTCCCTGACTTATCCCGCGTTCGCGTTGTCTCTCGGGCGCCTCTCGCCCACTGCCCAGTTTAGGGACGGTGCGGCTTCCGACCATTTACTTCGCATCGGCGGTGAGATAGAACAGTTTCCGTGACGTGCCGTTCGCGCGCCTCGATCTCAGGAGTTCATCCATGTCCTACTTCAACGGTGAAGCCTCACACTGGCTGACAGCCTCGCCGGCCGAGCCCCTCACCCCTTCCCCACTGCCGGCCGAGAAGCAGGATCTCGTCATCGTCGGCGGCGGACTGACCGGCCTGTGGTCGGCCTACTGCGCCCGCCGGGCGCACCCGGACTGGGAGATCACGATCGTCGAGGCCAAGCACATCGGCTACGGCGCCTCGGGTCGCAACGGCGGCTGGCTGTCGACCCTGCTGCCGGGCAACCGAGCCAAGTACGCCGAGGCGGTCGATCGTGCCCGCCGGTCCGACCCGACCGGGCCGGTCGGGTCGGCGGGCCTCGACGGAGTGGCGAGCGTGCGGGCCTTCCAGTCCGCGCTGTTCGATTCGATCGACGAGGTCCTCGAGGTGTGTGCGGCCGAGGGCATCGACGCCCATCAGGTGCGCGGCGGCCATATCGACATCGCCCAGTCGGAGGCCGGGATGTCGCGCCTGCGCGAGCTCTTCGAGGGCAATGCGCAGTTCGGCTACGGCCCCGAGGACATGCAGTTCCTCGACGCAGCAGAGACCCGGTCGCGCATCAACGTCGATCGGGCGCAGGGCAGCATCTACTTCCCCGGCACCGCCGCGCTCGACCCGGCCCTGCTCACTCGTGGCCTGGCCAGAGTGCTGCGCGATCAGGGGGTGAGAATCTGTGAGGACACCTCGGCGGGTCATGTCGGCACCGGCGTCGTGTCGACGAACCGTGGGCCGGTGAACGGGGAGACGATCTTCGTCTGCCTCGAGGGCTATTCGGACACCGTCAGCGGGAACCTGCCCGGGCTCGAGGGGCGGCAGGTGATTCCGGTCTTCTCCTCGATGATCGCGACCGAACCGCTGTCGGCTCAAGCCTGGGAGGACATCGGGTGGGCCGGCCGCGAATGCCTCGGCGACACCGCCCACACCTTCATCTACGCCCAGCACACCGCCGATGACCGCATCGCGCTCGGCGGGCGCGGGGCACCGTATGCGTATCGATCCGGTCTGCCCGGTGACGGTGAGGTCCCCGCCGAGGTGGTCGAGCAGCTGGCCGGGCGGCTGTCCTCGCTCTTCCCCGATCTCGATTTCGACATCGCCCACGCGTGGCGCGGGGCGCTCGGGGTGACGCGGGACTGGTGCGCCGGGATCTTCTTCGACCCCGTGCAGCGGATCGGGGTCGCCCGCGGCTATGCCGGGCACGGAGTCACGGCCACGCATCTGGCTGCGAAGACCCTGCTCGACCGGGCCTCGGGGGCATCGACTCCGCTGACCGGGCTGCCGTGGAACGATCATGTCTCCGGGCAGTGGGAGCCCGAGCCGATCAGGTGGCTGGGCATCCGGTCGATGTACCGGATCTTCGGCCTCGCCGACGACTGGGAGCGCCTCACCGGCGCGAAGCGGACGAGTCTGCTCGCCCGGTTCGGTTCGCGGTTGGCCGGATTGCACGAGTAGGCCTGCGGGCCCCTTCCGCGCCACCCAGAGCTCCCCAAGAGAGTCTCACGAAGAGGAATCCATATTCTCTTTACTGGGTCTTCCAACTCGGACACACCGGCCAAGTTGTCAGCAGCGGACCTCTCTACTGGAAGCTATTTCGTCGTCTGTACTGGCCTTTCACAGTTGATGAGTATCAGGCAGGACTCTCGACAAGGTCTCAGTTCCCGGAAGCAGACGTCGTCGGCACCTGCGGCGTCCTTCCGGAACGGCCCTGGGTCGCGAGACTGACGACGACAAGCACAACCACCGCCGCCGGCAGCGCAGGAATGACGGAGTTGATCGCCTCCGCGCGTCCGGTAGCCTCCCAAACGATCGTCACTGCACCACCAGCGATCATAGATGCCAGCGCTCCCGCAGCGGTCACGCGTTTCCAGAACAGCGCGGCGAGCACAGCCGGCGTAATTGCAGCGCCGTACATCGTGTACGCATACATCTGCAATGCGAGCACGGACTCAAAGAACTGAACCATGACGAAACCCAGGACGGCAATACCGAGAACGGCGAGCCTACCTACCAACACACCCTGCTTCGAGTCCCCTCGCTCCTTGTTCTTCAGAAACACGAGGTCATAGACGACGTTGCCGGAACATGTGAGAAGGTACGAAGATCCTGTGGTCACAATAAGCGCAAGAGCAGCAACAAGAAGGACTGCACCGATGCCGGCCGGCGTAAAGTCTCCTTCCGCGAGTGCGAGCACGGCCATATCCGGATTGACATCGGGCATAAGAATTGACGAGCTGGAGGCCAGCAGAATGATCGGAGCGACAATCAGCCCGGCGCCCACGAAGAAGAGTATCGTCGCATTCCGCGCCACTTTCGGGGAGCGAGCCGCAGCCAGCCGCTGATGCATATTCTGGTCGCCGAGGATGAGGAGGAACAACGGGAGGAAATACCCGAGGATCTGCCAAGGAGTGAGAACACCAGTGAACGTCTTGAACGCTGGATCCAACCGTTCGACATAGGCTCCGACACCGCCGAAATCGCTGACGAAGACCCAGATGAGAGTGCCAAGCAGAGAGACAACAATAAGCAACGCTGAGAGGAAGTCTGTCCACGCCACGGATTTCAGTCCTCCCGACAGCGACAGGAAAGTGATGAGCACGGTGGCTACGATGGTCGCCTGCGTCGCGCTCAGCGGTGTAATGAGAGTGAGGATGTAGCCAGCACCGGTGAACTGATATGCCGTGATGCCGATGAAGGCAACGAGAACGATGATCGTGCCGGCGACACGCACAGGACGGCCGAAGTTCGACTCGAACAACTCAGGAACAGTGCGGAAGCCGTTCTCCCGCACCTTAGGCGCAATGAAATAGAGCACGATGATGCCGCAGAAGGTGCCGCCGAAGAAAAGCATCCCGGCCAGCGGCCCATTACTGAAGATGAAGTTCGCCCCGCCGATGATCGAGCCGGACCCGACGAACGTCGCCAGCAACGTCCCGGCCAATACCCAAGTCGGCAATGACTTACCAGCCAGAACGAAATCTTCGCCGTCCTTCATGGCCGATGCACGACCGAACCAAGCGGCAATGGCCAGCATGATCGCCACATAAGCGATGAGAACGAAGACGAATGTAAGGTTCATGAGTATCCCTTGTGTCGTGGAGCACAGGTGCGCTGAGTCGATTCTCAACGATGGGTACTCACGAATGCAACATATTTTGCAGGAATCTCATTCTTCGGTGATCGCCGACGTAATGCCCCAGAGCTCGTCGATCCTCCCGAGCATGTCCTGGGTCTGTTCCTCATCACGACGAGCCAGACACCCTAGCAGATACTCAATAGCGCTAGTGGTGCAGACTAGCGAGGAGATCAACTCCGAAGACTCAGCAGGCACAAGCGCGAACTCGTCGGAAATCTCGGTCAAACTGTTCCTGCGGTCGGCGATAACAAGAACTTTGGCTCCCTTCTCGTGGGCCGCCTCGGCAAGCCGGACGATGGCACGGGAAGACTTCCACAGGGCGATGGCGAAAAAGCAGTCCCTCGGTGTCATCAGATTGACCTCATTGACCATTGAAGTCACCGACCCAGAGTGCAGACGCACTCGATAACCGAGCATCTGCGCAACGTGTGCCAGCTGCATGCCTGGAGCGGCGTAGGAGCCAGTGGCGAAGACGCCAACGCTCTCCGCAGAAATGATGTGCTCGGCCATTGTGTTGAGGGCGCTCTCATCGAGCTCAGTGCGCATGCGCTCGAGGAGCTCGATGTCCTTGTCGATCGAGGTCGCCAGCATGCCGGTTCGACGATTGTGGAGGTAGAGGCTACGTGAGCTCAGCGAGGCAAGAAAACGGGACCGAATGTCTGCGGAAAAGGCGGGCCAACCCGAATAACCAAGCGCCTGGGCTGCTCGCACGACAGTGGCAACATTGACGTCCGCCAGATCCGCTAGCGCCTGCGCTGAGCAATAAGCGGCCTCCTCGGGATCAGACTCGATGATCCTGAGAACTGCCTTCGTAGCACGTGTGAGGTGAGCACTCGTTCGCAGGCTGGCCATCCACTCAGAGAAGCTGCTCACAGTCCGGACTTCCTTTGCAAAGAACATTGCATAACATCTAACCTAAGTCCATCATCCTATTCGGATCCAATGAAGGAGACACCAGATGAATCTCGATCTGAACATCAACACGATCACCAACGCGCGGGTACTCGATGTAGAGACGGGATCGATCTCCGAACCGACGACGGTGATGATCAAAGACGAACGAATCACCGAGGTGGGAAGTGGCACGGCGACAGCCGACAAGAATGCTTTGGACGCCGGCGGCAGGATCGTGTCCCCCGGCCTCATTGATGCCCATGTTCATGTCCTAGCCGCGACGGCGAATCTCGGAGACCTCGGTGACCAGTCCCCGTACTATCTAGGCGCCCAGGCAGCGCGACTGATGGGCGATATGCTTGGTCGCGGATTCACGACTGTACGTGATGCAGGGGGAGCTGACTTCGGTCTCGCGGCGGCTGTAAGCGAAAACCTCTTCCCCGCTCCGCGCCTCTTCTTTGGCGGCAAGGCCCTATCCCAAACTGGCGGCCACGCAGATATGCGTGGGCCAGGAACTCAGGTCCTCGACAAACACCTGTGCTGCCCGAACATCGGAATCGTCTGCGACGGTGCTGACGCCGTACGCAAGGCTGCAAGAGAGAACCTGCGCACCGGCGCCGACCATATAAAAATCATGCTTTCAGGCGGAGTGGCGTCCCCTACCGACCGTGTCGACTCGACCCAGTTCTCCGACGACGAGATTCGGGCAGCAGTCGAGGAGGCTTCAGCTGCTAACCGTTATGTGCTCGGACACGCTTACACCGCCCGAGCAGTTAATCGCGGTCTCGAGCTCGGTGTCCGCTCCATCGAGCACGGCAACCTCATCGACGACCGCAGTATCCAGCTACTGCTTGAGCACCGCGCGTTCCTGGTCCCAACGCTCGTTACCTATGAGCGGCTCAAACAGGAAGGAGCCCAGTTCGGTCTACCGGAAGCCAGCCAGGCAAAGGTCGACGATGTGCTCTACGCTGGGCTCGACGCGCTCAAACTAGCAAATGACCACGGAGTGAAGATCGTGTACGGCTCAGATCTCCTTGGAGGGATGCAACCTCATCAAAGCCAGGAGTTCGCGATCCGGGCCCGAGTCCAGACCTCACAACAGGTTCTGCGTTCCGCGACAACCACTGCGGCTGAGCTGCTCGGGGAGGAAGGAAAACTGGGGGTCGTGTCACCAGGAGCTTTCGCCGACCTGCTCATTCTTGACGCGAACCCGCTTGACGATGCCTCCGTACTTGGGGATGCGCATAGCGCAATCCACGCGGTCATCAAGGGAGGCCGCCTGTTGCGGTGAAGTTGGTTGACGCTTGTGAGTGCACGCCCGAAGAACCTACGCAACGGAAACCTCTGGGCAGGAACGACTTGTGGAACTCGCAACAACATACGTTGAGATCTGGCGAGCCAATCTGATTGCCCATGATTCCAAATGGCGTGAAGGCAACCTCCTCTCTTGAGCATCGGTGGTATTCTCAGCGGCGTTGACTACGATCCCCGCTCGCCAGTTGGCGGACCTGCACGAGTCGAGGCCGAAGCTTCACAAGATACCCGATACCAAATTGATTTCTGGGCAGATCCAGTTACCAATTCTCGAGCCCGCACAAGCATGAGAACGGATGCTCTAGATGACTAACACCTCTTTCCGCATCTCCCCCATGGCCGCCACCTACCCGGCCTCGAGCATCCGCAAGATGTTCAACCTCGCCCTCGACTTCCCCGACGCGGTGAAGCTCACGGTCGGAGAACCGGACTTCACCACGCCCGAGCACATCAAGGCCGCCGGCATCCGCGGCATCGAGAACGACAACACCCGCTACGTCGCCAACGCCGGCACCCCCGAACTGCGGCAAGCGCTGGCCGGGAAGTACTCCGGCCGGTGGGGGCGCAGCCTCGGACCGGAGAACGTGATGGTCTCCTTCGGCGCCATGGAAGCGCTGACCTTCGCCCTCGACGTCACCGTCTCCCCGGGTCAGGAAGTCGTCATCCCCGACCCCAGCTTCCCGAACTATCTGGGTCAGGTGCACCGCCTCGGCGGGGTGGCCGTGTCCGTTCCCGTGCGGGAGGACAACGACTTCAAGCTTCGCGCCGAGGATGTGCGTTCAGCCATCACGGAGCGGACCGCGGCCGTGATCATCAACAGCCCCTCGAATCCCCTGGGTTCGGTGATGGACCGAACCGAGGTCGAGCGACTCGCCGATCTGGCCGATGAGCACGGGTTCACCATCATCTCCGATGAGGTCTATGACGAGATGGTCTTCGACGATGCCGAGTTCACCTCCATCGCCGAGGTGCGGGCCGACTTCGACCGGTTCCTCGCGGTCGGCAGCTTCTCGAAGACCTATGCCATGACCGGGTGGCGGTGCGGGTTCGTCATCGGCGCACCGGACTACATCGC
>DWZN01000236.1 GCA_019117545.1 Candidatus Brevibacterium intestinavium | reverse complement strand
GTGCGCGTGGAATCTTCGAAGAACAGGTTGACCACGGTGCGTCCGCGCAGCACGGGCAGCTTCTTGACCTCTCGTTCGGACACGAGGGTCATCTCCTCGGCGATGTCGAGGATGCCGATGGCCTCGGCCCGGGTCAGCGAGCCGGTGTCGAGCAGATGCTTCATTCGCGGCCTCCCGAGATGGTCACCGCATCGTCGCCGTCGATCTCGGCCAGGCTGACGTTGACGCGTTCGCTGCTCGACGTCGGGAGGTTCTTGCCCACGTGATCGGCGCGGATCGGCAGATCGCGGTGGCCGCGGTCGACGAGGACGGCGAGGCGGACCCTGGCGGGGCGGCCGACGTCGGAGAGGGCATCGAGTCCGGCCCGGATGGTGCGGCCGGAGAAGAGCACGTCGTCGACGAGGACGACTGTCTTCGCATCGATGCCGGCGGCCGGGATCCGCGTGGGTTCGGGGGCACGGTAGGAGCCGCCGCGCAGATCGTCACGGTACATGGTGATGTCGAGGCCGCCGGCGAGTTCGCTCGCCGCCTCTGCCCGGCCCTCGATCGTGGCGATAGCCTCGGCGAGCCGGTCGGCCAAGGGGACTCCGCGGCGCGGGATGCCGAGGAGGACGAGGTCGTCGCTGCCCTTGTTGGATTCGAGGATCTCGTGCGCGATGCGGGTGATCGCCCTCGAGATGTCGGGAGCGTCCAGCACTGTTCGCTGTGTCATGATTGCCCTTCTCCGCCTCTCCGGACGGTGGTTAAAGGAGCGGTGCGATTCGATTGTAGACCCGGCGCGGAGCGCACCGGTCGGCGGGTCCGAACTGCGGACCCGCCGGTTCAGATGAGCGTCGGTTTGACGTCGAGGATGCGTGAGAGCAGACCCGTGACGAAGCCGGGCGAGTCATCGGTGGAGAACTGGCGGGCCAGGGACACGGCCTCGTCGATGGCGACCTTGTCGGGCACATCGTCGTTGAACAGGATCTCCCAGGTGCCGATCTCGAGCAGAGACCGGTCGACGGCGGGCATCCGATCCAGGGTCCAGCCCTGCGCGTAGGTGGAGATGATCTCGTCGATCTCCGACTGCCGTTCGGTGATGCCGGAGACGATCTCGACCGCGTACTCCTTCATCGGGTAGTCGGGATCGTTCGACCGCATGGCCACCAGTTCGTCCATGGCCAGTCGGCGCTGCCCGGCTTCGAAGAGCAGCTCGAGAGCCCTGCGGCGGGCTCGGGTGCGTGCCGAGGCCACTTACTTGACGCGTCCGAGGTAGTCGCCGCTGCGAGTGTCGACCTTGACCGCGGTGCCCTCTTCGAGGAACAGCGGCACCTGGATCTCATAACCGGTCTCGAGCGTCGCCGGCTTCGATCCGCCGGTCGAACGGTCGCCCTGGAGTCCGGGTTCGGTGTGGGTGATGGTCAGTTCGACCGAGGGCGGCAGGTCCACGGACAGCGGGGTGCCCTCGTGGAAGGAGACCTGCAGCTGCTGGTTCTCGAGCATGTAGTTCGCGGCGTCGCCGACGAGTTCGGCGGAGATGCTGACCTGCTCGAAGTCCTCGTTGTCCATGAACACGTAGTCGGTGCCGTCATGGTAGAGGTACTGCATGTCGCGACGATCGACGTTGGCGGTCTCGACCTTGGTGCCGGCGTTGAAGGTCTTGTCGATGATCTTGCCGGAGATGACGTTCTTGAGCTTGGTGCGAACGAACGCCGGCCCCTTGCCGGGCTTGACGTGCTGGAACTCCAGCACCTGCCACAGCTGCTTGTCGAGGTTGAGCACGAGGCCGTTCTTCAGGTCGTTGGTTGTCGCCACTAATCCGTCCTTCTTCGCTTCAGTCATGATCACCGACGGGTGATCGCAGTCGGCGGGCGCTCGTCCCGTGCCCGAGCGGTGGGCACACGGGAGCGCCACTGGGCAATTCTAACAAGCCCGGACCTCTGCTTCCATCCGAGCGGGCACCGGCTCAGCCGAGCTCGGTGGGCAGAGCCACCGTCGGTGAGGTCTCGCCGACCTCCTGATAGGCGGTGTGCAGGATCGAGGCATCGGGGATCTCGACAGTGCTCGGCTGACCGATATCGGTCAGCAGCACCATCCGCAGCATCGACCCGCGGGCCTTCTTGTCCCGCTTCATCGTCTCCAGCAGCTGCGGCCACACATCCGACCGGTAGCCGGTGGGCAGGCCGAGCTTGCCGAGCAGCCGACGGTGCAGGTCGACGGTCTCCTCGGGCAGGTTCTTGACCATGGCGGCCACCTCGGCGGCGAAGACCATGCCCACGGACACGGCGGCACCGTGGCGCCACTGGTAGCGCTCCTTGTGCTCGATCGCGTGGGCCAGCGTGTGCCCGTAGTTGAGGACCTCGCGGCGGCCGGATTCCTCGAAGTCCTCGGACACGATTTCGGCCTTGACTCGGATGGAGCGTTCGATGAGTTCTCTGAGCACGGGGCCGTCGACGGCGCCGATCTCGTCCTTCGTATGGGCGGCGACGAGATCGAGGATGGCGGAATCGGCGATGAAACCGGTCTTGACGACCTCGGCGAGGCCGGTGAAGAGTTCGTGCTCCGGCAGGGTGCCCAGCGTGTCGAGGTCGACGAGGACCCCGGCCGGGGCGTGGAAGGACCCGACGAGGTTCTTGCCTTCGGCGGTGTTGATGCCGGTCTTGCCGCCGACGGCGGCATCGACCATACCCAGGACGGTGGTGGGGATGTGGACGACCCTGATCCCGCGCAGCCAGGTGGCGGCGACGAAGCCGCCGAGGTCGCTCACGGCTCCCCCGCCGACGGTCACGATGGCATCGGTGCGGGTGAAGTCGGACTGTCCGAGCACCTGCCAGCAGAAGGCCGCGACCTGGACGTGCTTGGCCTCCTCCGCGTCGGGGATCTCAGCGGCCACGGCGTCGAGCCCGGCTGCCGAGAGGTCGTCCCGGACAGTCTCACCGGTCGTGCGCAGGGCGCGGGGGTGGATGACGAGCACCTTCTCGACGCGGTTGCCCAGCAGTGCGGGCAGTTCGCCCAGCAGTCCGTGCCCGACGAGGACCGGGTAGGTCCCTCCGGCGTCGACATTGATGCGTGTGAAGCTCATTCGTCCGTCTTCCTGATCGTTCGTAGTCTCATCGGCCACCCTAGTCCTGTGGGGTCCGCGGTCGCCACACGCCCATGCTCGGTGGACCGGCCGGTCTCATCGCCCACGCTCGGTGCCGCCCTCGTCGAGGTGGGCGTACTTCGCGTACTCCTCGGCCCTCTGCAGACCGGTGAGGACGTCGACGACGCGGTTGACCACCGTCGACGGCGGAGAGTTCGAGGCCTGCACGCGGAAGGTCGCGACCTGTTCGTACAGGGGTTCGCGCTCGGCGACGAGCGCCTGCCAGTTCTCCACCGCGGTGCCGGCCCCGCGCAGCAGCGGCCGGTGCGGAGCGTTGATCCGCTGCCTGACGGTCTCGACGTCGATGTCGATGTGCACGACCTTGATCGCCGGGTGCTTGAGCTGGGCTCGGGTGCCGGGATTGAGGATCGCTCCCCCGCCCAGGGACACGATCCCCGGTCGGTCGAGCAGGCGCCGCAGCGCCTTGCGCACGACTTCGCGTTCGATGCGTCGGAAATAGTCCTCACCGCGTTCGACGAAGATCTCCGCGATCACACCGTACTGTTCGACGATGGTGGCATCGGTGTCGATCAGCGGCACCCCGAGGCGGTCGGCCAGCAGCCGCCCGATCGTGGACTTCCCGGCCGCGGGCGGGCCGGAGAGCACGATGCGCGAGAGCGCGGCGGGGACCGGTTCCAGCGGCGGAACCGGTTTCGGGATCGGGGTCTGGTTCATGGTCCGATGCGGAGGTTCTCCGGAACGGCCGCGACATAGGCGTCCAGGTTCCGTTTCGTCTCGGCCACGGAATCGCCGCCGAACTTCTCGACCACGGCTTCGGCGAGGACGAGGGAGACCATCGCCTCGGCGACGACGCCGGCGGCCGGGACCGCGCACACGTCGGAGCGCTGGTGGTTGGCCTTCGCGGCCTCCCCGGTGCTCACGTCGACGGTGGACAGGGCACGCGGGACCGTGGCGATGGGCTTCATCCCTGCCCGCACCCGCAGCGGTCCGCCGGTGGACATTCCGCCCTCGGTTCCGCCGGCGCGGTTGCTCGTGCGTCGGAATCCGTCGGGGCCGACGTCGAGTTCGTCGTGGGCCCTCGACCCGGGTCGCTTCGCGGTCTGGAAGCCGTCGCCGACCTCCACGCCCTTGATGGCCTGGATGCCCATGAGGGCTCCGGCCAGCCGGGAGTCGAGTCGGCGGTCCCAGTGCACATGGGAGCCGAGTCCCGGCGGCAGCCCGTAGGCGAGGACCTCGACGACTCCGCCGAGGGTGTCCCCGGCCTTCTTCGCCGTGTCGATCTCGGCGACCATCGCGGCCGAGAGCTCGGCGTCGAAGCAGCGGACGGGGTCGGCGTCGAGGTCTGCCACATCGGCTGCGCTCGGCAGCGGGTGTTCGGCCTCGCGGTCCTGTTCGGCTGTGCCGATGGCCACGGTGTGGGAGACCAGACCGATGCCGAGCTGGCCGAGGAACTTCGCGGCCACGGTTCCCAAGGCCACCCGCATCGCGGTTTCGCGGGCTGAGGCGCGTTCGAGCACCGGGCGGGCCTCGTCGAAGTCGTACTTCTGCATGCCGACGATATCGGCATGTCCCGGGCGGGGCCGGGTCAGCGGGGCATTGCGGGCCAGACCTTCGAGTTCGGCCTCGTCGACCGGGTCCGGGCTCATGACCGATTCCCATTTGGGCCATTCGGTGTTGCCCACCTCGATGGCCACGGGTGAGCCCAGGGTCCGGCCGTGGCGGACTCCGCCGAGGAGCCTCACCTCGTCGGCTTCGAACTTCATCCGTGCTCCTCGGCCGTAGCCGAGCCGGCGGCGAGCCAGGCTCGCTCGAATGTCGTCCCTGGTGATCGGTACATGGGCTGGAAGCCCCTCAATGATCCCGGTCAGCGCCTCGCCGTGGGATTCGCCTGCAGTCAGCCATCTCAACATTCCACCGATTCTACAAAACGAATCGGGCGAGCACGGACCCCAGCCACATTCCGGATAGCATCGCGGGTCCGAAGGCGATGTTCACCCCGTGCAGGCGGCGGGCCCGGACCGCGCCGATGAGCGCCCACACCCCGGCGATGACCATCATCACCACGAGCACGACGGCCGCAGCCCAGGGGTGGTAGAGAGCGGATGTGGAGAAGACGATGAAGGCGAGCTTGACGTCGCCGAGGCCCATCGTGCGTGCTCCCAAAACGCGGCCGAGAAGGTGGATCGCGGCGAAGGCCAGTGTAGCAACGGTGCCGATGATCAGGGCTGATGACCATACGAGTGAGGAGCCGAGGAACGAGGCGAGTGCGGCCGCGGCGAAGCAGATCCCGATGAGCGGATAGACGAGACGGTCCGGCAGCCGGTGGACGAGCACGTCGACGCGGATGAGGAAGGGCGTGACGCCGGCGACCGAACCGAGGATGAGCGCCGCGGCGAGGTGGTCGACGGACTCGCTGACCGCCGGTACGGCACCGGCCGCGGCCGACTGGTAGGCGGCCTCCGCCCGGCCCGCTGCCCCGCTGAGCACGGTGTCGACGGGCAGGAACCATGCGGCGACGGCGGCGATGACGATCCCGGTGACGACGGTGCGGACCCGCGCGGCCGCCCCTGCTCGTTCGAACACGGCCGTCTGCGCGGAATCGGCGATCCAGGCCCCGGCCGTGCGGGAGACGACGAGTCCGGTGGCCAGGGCGATGAGGACCGTGAGGCCGATGATCATCCCGTGCAGCACTCCGGTCTCCACTGCGTGATTCCGTTCAGTCCTGGGACGCCGGGTCCGGGTGCTCGAGTGCGGCGTACATGGCCGCCGCGATCCGCTCCCGCAGCTCGGCTCCCTCGAGGCCGACCGGTGCCCGGGCGGCGCTGAGGAACATCTCGGATTGGGCCACGGCCTGTTCGACGAGCATCGCCGTGCCGTCGACCGGCTGCAGTCCGTGCGCGGCGGCAGCGGCCAGAAACGCCGAGTCCTGGGCGTAGGCGACGTCGAGGGCGACCCCGCCGGCGGTGAAGGGCCGGTCCCAGCGGGGTGCCACTCCCGCCTCGGCGGGCAGGGTGGAGATGACGATCGCCGACTCACGAATCCGATCGAGTCCCGCGACCGAGGCGGTGATGCCGATCCGCTCGGCCAGGTCGAGGACGCGGCGGGCGCGCTCGGGATTGCGGACGAGGAAGTCGACGTGTTCGATGCCCAGGTCCCGGCAGGCCACGAGCGCCGAGGCGGCCGTGGCTCCGGCGCCGAGGATCGTCGCGCGCGCATCTGCCGGGCCGGAGCCCTCCGCTGCCGTGCCGGCGGGAAGGTGCGGGGCGATCGCGCGCACGATCCCGCGCACATCCGTGTTCGCCACCTGCACCTGCTGTCCCGTGCGCACGAGCGTGTTCGCGGCACCGGTGAGTTCGGCGGTGTCCTCGAGCATCCACCCGCGTTCGCCGGCCAGGGCGACCAGACGGTCCTTGAGCGGCATGGTCAATGAGAAGCCGGTGTGTTGGGGATGGGCGTCGAGGAAGGCGGCGAGCTCATCGGCGCCGAGGTCGAACCGGCAGTACCGGCTCGAGTCCATCTGCAGGGCCGCGAAGGCCGAACGGTGCAGAAGCGGCGACAGGGAGTGGGCGATCGGGCGTCCGAGCACCGCGGCGAGGACCCTCATTCCTCGTCACTGTCCTCGCTGTGCTCCTTGAGCCACTTGCGGTAGATCTCGACGTTCTTCTTGTGCTCGTCGTAGGTGTCGGCGAACTTCGTCTCCCCCGTGTCCGGGTTCGTGGCCACGAAGAACTGCCAGTCGCCCTCGGTCGGGTCGAGTGCGGCCTTCACCGCACCCGCGCTCGGGGCGTTGATCGGTCCGGGAGGCAGTCCCTTCTTCTTGTATGTGTTGTACGGAGAGTCCGACTGCCGCTCCTTCTTCGTCGTCGTCAGATCCGAGCGAGCACCGTGGATGTAGGCCACGGTGGCGTCGGACTGCAGCAGTCCCCCGGTCCGCGAATCATCGGAGATGCGGTTGAGGAAGACGCGAGCGACCTTCTTGCGCACGTCCTCGTCGCCCGGGGACTCCTTCTCCACGAGGCTGGCGAGGGTGAGCACGCGGTTGGCGTCCTCATCGTCGATGCCCAGCTCGTCGAG
>DWZN01000037.1 GCA_019117545.1 Candidatus Brevibacterium intestinavium | reverse complement strand
TCTCGTCTTCGACGCCGATCCGGGTGATGCCGTGGTCCTGGCCCTGTCCGACATCCGCGACCGGTTCCGCCTCACGGCCAATGTCGTCGAGGTCGTCGAGCCGGACGAACCGCTGCCCAACCTGCCGGTCGCCCGTGCCGTCTGGCAGCCGGCTCCGGACTTCGCGACCTCGGCGACCTGCTGGCTCTCGGCCGGTGCCGCGCACCACACGGTGATGACGACCGCGCTGGGCCTCGACGCGTGGCGCGACTTCGCCACGATCGCCGGTGTCGAGCTCGCCGTCATCGACGAGGACACGACCGTCCACGGCTTCCAGGACGGACTGCGCTGGAACGACGTCTACTACCGCGTGTCCCAGGGGTTCTGACCGACCACCGCTGACGGTTCGAAGCTGCCGTGGCCTGCGACGAGATGGTCCTCGTCGCAGGCCACGGCAGCTTTCTGATGCCGGATCTCAGTCCAGCAGGTCGTGGCACACGATCGACTGCTCGCGGTCGGGGCCGACGCCGATGACCGACATCCGGCAGCCCGAGAGCTCCTCGAGCGCGGTCACGTACTTCTGAGCGTTGATCGGCAGGTCCTCGAAGGTGCGGGCGCCGGTGATGTCCTCGGTCCAACCGTCGAAGTACTCGAAGATCGGCTTCGCGTGGTGGAACTCGGTCTGCGACACCGGCATCTCGTCCTGACGCTGCCCGTCGACCTCGTAGGCCACGCAGACGGGGATCCGCTCGATGCCGGTGAGCACGTCGAGTTTGGTCAGCACATAGTCGGTGAAGCCGTTGACCCGCGAGGCGTAGCGGGCGATGACCGCGTCATACCAGCCGCAGCGGCGCGGACGACCGGTGTTGACGCCGAACTCCCCTCCGGCCTTCTGCAGGTATTCGCCCATCTCGTCGAACAGTTCGGTGGGGAACGGTCCGGCCCCCACGCGTGTGGTGTAGGCCTTGACGATGCCGACGACGCGGTTGATGCGTGTGGGGCCGATGCCCGACCCCACACAGGAACCGCCGGCGGTCGGGTTCGAGGAGGTGACGAACGGATAGGTGCCGTGGTCGACGTCGAGCATCGTCGCCTGGCCGCCCTCCATGACGACGACCTCATCGCGGTCGAGGGCCTCGTTGAGCATGAGCTCGGTCTCGGCGACATAGGGACGCAGCCGCTCGATGAAGGGTTCGAAGTACTCGACGATCTCGTCGACCGACACCGCCCGACGGTTGTAGACCTTGACGAGCAGTTCGTTCTTCTGCCGCAGAGAGCCTTCGATCTTCTGCCGCAGGATCGACGCGTCGAAGACGTCCTGGACGCGGATGCCCAGTCGCCCGATCTTGTCCATATAGGCCGGTCCGATACCGCGGCCGGTGGTGCCGATGGCCCGCTTGCCCAGGAACCGCTCGGTCACCTTGTCCAGGGTCTGGTGGTAGGGAGCCACGAGGTGGGCATTGGCCGAGATGCGCAGCTTCGAGGTGTCGGCCCCGCGCGATTCGAGCGCGTCGATCTCTTCGAACAGAGCCTCGAGGTTGACGACGACGCCGTTGCCGATGACCGGGGTGACGTTCGGTGAGAGGATACCGGCGGGCAGGAGTTTGAGCTCGTACTTCTCTCCCCCGACGACGACCGTGTGTCCGGCGTTGTTCCCGCCATTGGGTTTGACCACGTAATCGACGCTGGTGCCGAGGATATCGGTGGTCTTACCTTTACCTTCGTCGCCCCACTGAGCGCCGACGACAACGATTGCTGGCATGAGAGTACTTCACCTCGAAGTGAGAGGGGGATGTCATTACTCCACAAGTCTACTGGGTCACACTGCCACAGCCGTCAGCGGGCGAACGCCGGTCCGAATCCGTCCGCCGAGGCGACCCCCGCCTGCGCGCCGAAGCGACCCCCGCCTGCGCGCCGAGGTGACCCGCCCCGTCCTCGCCCGCCGAGGCTCATCCGTCCAGTCCTTGTTCGCCGAGATCAGCGGGCTTATGCTGAGGTCACCCACGTATTCCGTCGTTCGGGCAGGAGCCTTCTGAACGTCGCCGGAGCAGTCGACTTCAGGGCATCACCGCTCGTAGGAGGTTGCTCATGTCCACCACCTCAACGAATCCGGCCACGAATTCCGCGCAGAGCCCCTCGCTGCCGTTCGCCAGCCGTGCCGACCAGCTCGTCGGATCCGTCATCGACGCCTCCACCACACTGCTGGCCGCCTACGACCACGACATCGTCAAGTTCGGTATGGGCGCGCCCGCCCCGGACATGCTGCCGGCCAAGGACTTCGGACGCATCGCCGGAGAGGTCTTCGACCCTTCGAACTTCACCTACGGGGAGACCAAGGGCGAGCCGATCCTGCTCGAGGCCCTCCACGACTATCTGTCGGCCACGGACCAGATCCCGGCCGAACAGAAGGGCAACCTCGACCGCCTGCTCATCACCTCCGGGGGGATGCAGGGCCTCGACCTCGGGTTCAAGCTCTTCGTCAGCCCCGGCGACCTCGTCGCCTGCGAGTCGCCCACCTACACCAACGGCTCGGCCACGGCCATGAGCTACGAGGCCGACATCCTCGAGGTCCCCGTCGACGATGAGGGCATGCAGGTCGAGGTGCTCGAGGAGCACACGGCTCGCACCGGCAGGCCGCCGAAGGTCATCTACACGATCCCGACGTTCCAGAACCCGGCCGGGGTGACGATGTCCCTGCCGCGGCGCGAACGGCTGCTGTCCTTCGCCCACCGCCACCGTTCGGTCATCATCGAGGACAACCCCTACGGCATGCTGCGCTTCTCGGGCGAGTCCCTGCCGGCGCTCAGCGACCTCAGCCCGAACGACCCCCTCATCTTCGGTGTCCGCACTTTCTCGAAGTTCGTCGCCCCCGGCCTGCGACTGGGCTGGATCGACGTCGACCCCGAGGTCCGCGACCTCGCCGTCAACGCCAAGCAGACGATGGACACCTGCGCACCCGTGCCCAACCAGCACCTCGTCGCCCAATGGCTGTCCGAAGGCGGCGCCGAGTCCCACGTCGAGGTCCTGCGCGAGGCCTACCGGGAGCGGAAGCTGACGATGTCGGCGGGTCTCGAACGCCACTTCCCCGGCGAGCTGAGGGCCACCGACCCGGACGGCGGATTCTTTCTGTGGGTGACCTTCGACGACGAGACGCTCAACACCGAGCAGCTGCTGCCCACCGCCCTGGAAGAGGGCGTCGCCTACATTCCGGGCCCGGCCTTCTCCCCCGGCGGCAGCTTCACCAACGACCTGCGCCTGTGCTTCGCCTCGAACACCCCCGAACGCATCGACGAGGGGCTGGAGCGTCTGCGCAGGGCCATCGACCGGCACCGCGCCTGAGGCACCTTCCCACCCGGTGAGGGGGCAGATAGGCTGATCGCCTGACCGATTCCGACTCAGGAGGAGCCCGCGTGCCCGATCAGCCGATGCCACGTCTGCGCGCCTGGGTGCGCGACCCCGAGGTCACCACCGACCTGATGCAGATCGGCAAGTCAGTCATCGCCGCCACCGCGGCCTGGTGGCTCTCGGGGTCCGTGCTCGACTCGCAGATGCCGTTCCTCGCGCCGTGGACGGCGCTGCTGACCGTCCACGCCACGGTCCACCGCTCCCTCTCGCGCGGCATCCAGACGACGGTGGCCACGACCATCGGGGTCGGGATCTCGTTCCTCATCGGCAATTTCCTCGGCGTCAGCCTCTGGACCTTCGCCCTGGCGCTGCTCGTGGGACTGGCCGGTGCCCGACTGAGCTGGATCCGGGATGAGGGCGTGGCCATCGCCACGACCGCGATCTTCATCCTCGGCAGCGGCTTCAACAGCCAGCAGCCCCTGCTCGGCGAGCGCATCGGCGAACTCGCCCTCGGCGTCGCGATCGGTCTGGCCGTCAACCTCATCGTCGTTCCGCCCCTGCGTGACCAGCAGGCGGCCAGATACGTCGACAGCATCAACCGCAGGATGGGAGACGTGCTGTGCAGCATGGGCCGGGAGTTCCGCGAGTCGTGGGACACCGACGAGTCGGACAGCTGGCTGCAGGAGACCCTGTCGATGAGTCGGGAGCTCAACTCCGCATGGGCCTCGGTGCGCTTCGCCCGGGAGAGCCGTCGGGCCAATCCCCGCGGCTACCTCGGCACGCGCCGGACCGGGCCGCATTCGACCACCATCTCCTCCTCGGCGAAGGTCGGCTACGAGGACATCCTCGAACGCGTCGATGAGGGCATCTCCCATCTGCGCAATCTCACCCGCACCCTGGCCGAGGCCTCCTACGACGAGGGCCGGTGGGATGACCGCTTCCGCGCCGAATGGGCCGATATCGCCGCCGACGCGGGACGGGCCGTCGCCGATCCCGACGCCGATGTCGAGCCGATCCACGCACGCCTCGACGAGCTCTCGACCCGTCTGGCTCAAGGTGAGCTGCCCTCCCGGTCCTGGCCGCTGTACGGCGCGCTCATCACCAGCCTGCGCCATATCGCTGTCATCGTCGACGATGTCGCCTCCGATCGCCGGGCCCGCGAGGCGGCGAAGTCGAATCCACGGAAGTGACCTCACGCGGCCCCGCACCCGCGAGCCGCGACTCCCGCCCCTCACCCACGCGAAAAACCCCGCGAATCCCACATCCCGACCGACGGGTCCCACTGTCTGAGCCGGCAACGTGCTTTGTGCACAATCACACGTTCGTCGTAACCGGTTTTCGCCGTCTGCGGCCCCACTGCTCGCCGATAATGGAGACATGCGTACCAGAACGATCCCCACCATTGCCATTGCCGGACTCCTCGCTCTCAGCGGGTGCTCCGGCTCGGATGAAGCCGAGCAGCCCGCAACCGAGGACGCTCAGGGCGCGGAGACGGCCGATCAGAGTGAACAGGCCGAGTCCGAGGACTCCGACGAAGGATCCGAGGACGCCGAGGACTCCGACGATGAGTCCGAGACCGCGGAGGCCTCCGAGCCCGCGGACGAAGCCGAGG
>DWZN01000235.1 GCA_019117545.1 Candidatus Brevibacterium intestinavium | reverse complement strand
CCGGGCCCGGATCGTCCGGGCCCGTGACGATCGGCGATCTCACGAAGCTGCTGACGACGGGGCCGGATGAGCCGCCCGTGTGCGCCGTTCCGGGCCCCGATGCCGCCTATGGCGACCGTTCGGCGACGCTGGTGACCGTGCGCATCGATCCGGGGCGGAAGCAGATCGACCTCGCTCCCGGATCGCCCGCCGAAGGGCTGCGCGGAAATCGCCGCTTCCAGCTCTGAGCGGCGTCAGCGGTCGACGCGGGGCGCAGCTCGTGTGCCCCGCGCGGGCGGCGACGGTGCTCGTGCCTCGACGCTCAGCCCTCTGACTCGGGCTCGGCCGCGTCGTCACCGGCCGCCTCGGCGGCTTCCTTCTCGCGCATCTCGATGACCGCGTCGAGTGCCGAGGCGATCGCCTCGGAATCCTCGAGTGCGGCCTGGATGAGGCGCCAGGGCACGAGATCGAGGTTCTGGTCGCCGATGACGAAGCGGATGAACGGCTGCCGGGTGCGCGGATCATCGTCCTCGAACTCGGTGCCGTAGCGCCACTGGCCGAGGCCGATGCGGCGGACGGTCTCGCCGATGAAGCGCATGGCGCCGGCGACGAACGGGGTCTCCTCCTGGCTGACCATGTCCTCGCGGGCGTCATAGCGGGCGGCGACCTGCTTGCCCAGCCGGGCCAGGCTCTCCCGATCGAATCCCCAGGAGGTGGGATCGGCCTGCTCCTGAGTCCAGGCGGCGATGCCCGGCTCGACGGTGCCGATGAAGCGGGAGAGGAACTCGACCTCCTCCTCGCTCGAGTTCTCGGCCGTGAGCATGCCCAGCGACAGCCCCGTGCACTTGCGGCGCGGCAGCCCGTCCCCGCCGAGGTTCTCCCTCGCCTTGTCGAGCACCGCGGTGAAGACCTCCGCGCTGCGCTGATCGACGGCCGTGAGGACGATGGCCACGAGCGGGATCGGCTCACCTGCGGCCGGACCCTCCTCGGTGTCGGGGCGGATGAACGGCATGCCGTTGCCGGTCGTCTCGTCGTGATCCCAGACCCCGCCGATCGCACGCAGATAGGTCTCGCCGAGGTAGCGGATGAGGCCCTCGAAGAAGCGCCGATTCTCAGCTTCGAGGATCGCCTCGGTGCCGGAGAACTTCGAGAGCACGAAGAGCTCGAGCATCGGCAGGGACTTCGGCCCGAAGTCCTTCGGGAACTTCACGGTCTCCCCGTCCTCCTTCTCGAAGGTCTCGGGCAGGTCGGCGAGGACGAACGCGCCGAGGCGGACGTCCATATTGTTGATGAAGGCGGTAAATTCGCGCTGGAGTTCATTCACGCCCACCACCCTAGTGCCTCGGGCCGCGGGGGCGGAGCGCTTGAGTCCGCAGGGGCGAATCGCCCCACCTCGCAGGGCTGGGCCGGGTCAGTCCGCAGCGACGGGCCTGTCTTTCTGCGGCGACGGGCAGCTCAGCCCGCTGCGACGAGCTGGTCTTTCCGCTGCGACGGGGCCGGTCAGTCCGCTTCGCAGGGGCTGAAGTCGATGAGGTGCATGAGGACGTCGACGATGAGCGACGGATCGATGTCGACGGGCTCATCCATTGCCTTGCCGGCGGCCGCGGTCAGCGCGATCCGGTTGAACACGGAGATGATGACGGTGAGGAAGTCGGCGATCGGCTGCTTCGTCGTGCCTCCGGCGACGTCGAGGGCCGTGGTCACCAGGGCCTCGAGCCGATCGAGCTGCGAGGCGTTGAGCTCGACGTAGCGGGCGTGGAGGTGGGGGACCCGCAGGCAGTAGAGCTCGATCTCCTGCTCGGTGATGGTCTCAGCCACGGTCTGCTTCTTCTCATTGAAGACGTCATCGATGAACGTCGTCATCAGCGCCTTGATCTCCGGAACGCCGGTGGTGTCGGTCAGCTGCTGCGTCCACCGCTTGATCGTGCGATCGAGACGGTCGAGACTCTCCGAGGTCTGCATCTCGATGATCGCCAGCACCAGGTCGTCGCGGCTGGAGAAGTTCGAGTAGAACGCGCCGCGGGTCAGGCCGCCGGCCTCGCAGATCTCCTCGATCGAGGCGCCGTCGATGCCGCGCACGGCGAAGACGGAGATCCCGGCCTTGACCAGGGTGGATCGGGTCTGCTGTCGGCGCGGGCTGAGGGTGTCTGAGTTCATCGTCATCTCGGTGGTGTCGGTCGTGTCTGCGGCTGAGCATCCCATGGGAATTCCTGAGAATCCTGGGCTGCGTTTGCATGGACGGTGAGGATTCAACAACAATACAATACTGTATCCAATACACTTTTGTATCGAGGTTTTCGTGTCAACTTTCCTCTACGCCCTGGGCCGTCGTGCGTACCGGACCCCGTGGCGGTTCATCGCCGCGTGGCTGCTCATCCTCGCACTCGTCGGTGCCGGAGTCGCCGCCTTCTCCAAGGACTTCGACGACGACTTCACCCTGCCCGGCTCCGAGGCGCAGACCGCTCTCGACTCGATGAAGTCGACCTTCCCCGAGGCGGCCGGAGTCTCGGCCTCGGTGATCGTCGTCGCCGAGGACGGTGATTCGGTCGAGGACGCGAAGTACGAGGACGCGATCGAGGACGAGGTCGATCGGCTCGAGGACCTGCCGCACGTCGACCAGGTGACCTCCCCCTATTCGACGATGGTCAACGGCGCCATCAGCGATGATGAGACGGCGGCCATGATCTCCGTCCAGTACGACGGCACCCAGCAGGAGGTCGGCGAAGACGCCGGCGACGAACTCCTCGATGCGCTCGATCCGCTGCGGGACGACCTGCCCGGAGCACAGGTCGAGGGCGGCGGCGAGCTGTTCCAGATCACCGGCGTCTCGATCTCCTGGGTCGAAGGCGTCGGCGTGGCCATCGCCTTCATCGTCCTCCTGCTCACCCTCGGATCCTTCCGCGCCGCCGGCATGCCGCTGATCACCGCGCTCGTCGGCGTCGGCATCTCCGTGCTGCTCGTCGTCGGAGGCACGGCCTTCGGTTCGGTCAACTCCTCGTCGATCATGCTCGCGCTCATGCTCGGCCTGGCGGTGGGCATCGACTACGCGCTGTTCATCGTCTCCCGCGCCAGAGCCCTGCTCGCCGAGGGCCACGACCCCCTGGAGGCGACCGGACGCGCGGTCGCCACGGCCGGATCCGCCGTCGTCTTCGCCGGCATGACGGTGATGATCGCCCTGCTCGGACTCTCCCTGGCCGGCATCCCCTTCCTCACCATCATGGGCGTCGGCGCCTCGGGGGCGGTGGCCGTGGCCGTGCTCATCTCCCTGACGATGATCCCGGCGTTCCTCGGGCTCGCGAAGTCCCGGATCACCCCGAAGCCGACCAAGCGGTACCGACAGGCCTTCGCGGCCGCCTCGGCGCGGGTCTCGACCCGGGAGGAGGCAGCGGTCCATGCGCGCGCCGAGGCGGGCGAGCCCTATCCGAAGACGATCATGGACACGTTCTTCTCCGGCTGGCTGAAGATCGTGACGAAGATTCCGCTGCTGACGATCATCGTCATCGTCGGCGGGCTCGCACTCTTCGCCATCCCCGCCACCCAGCTCCAGCTGTCCCTGCCCACCGCGGGCGACCAGGAGGAGGGCACCCCGGCGCGGGCGACCTACGATCTCATCGACGAGCACTTCGGACCCGGCTTCAACGGCCCGCTGATCATGACCAGCCAGATCGTGACCAGCGACGATCCGCTCGATGACGTCGAGAGGATCGAGGACCGCATCGAAGACGTCGACGGCGTCGACCAGGTCGTCATGGCCACCCCCAACCGGGACGCCACGACCGCGCTGTTCCAGATCATCCCGACCACGGCCTCCGACGATCCGGCGACGCTGGACACCGTCGACCGGCTGCGGGACCTCAGCGATGAGATCGAGGACGACTTCGACTTCGACACGGCCGTCACCGGAGCCACGGCGATCCAGATCGACGTCTCCGACCAGCTCGGCAAGGCGCTGCTGCCCTTCGGCATCTTCGTCGTCGGACTGTCCATCATCCTGCTGATGATGGTCTTCCGCTCGATCGCGGTGCCGCTCAAGGCCACCGGCGGATTCCTGCTGTCGGTCTTCGCCTCCTTCGGCACGGTCGTCCTCGTCTTCCACGACGGCTACTTCGCCGCCCCCTTGGGCATCGACTCGACCGGCCCGGTGATCAGCTTCCTGCCAATCATCGTCATGGGCATCCTGTTCGGCCTGGCCATGGACTACGAGGTCTTTCTCGTGTCCGGGATGCGCGAGGCCTATGTCCACGGGTCCTCGGCCAGGGATGCCATCAGGGCCGGTTTCGCCTCCTCGGCGCGGGTCGTCTCGGCCGCGGCGGTCATCATGTTCTCCGTCTTCGCGGCCTTCGTCCCGGCCGGTGAGCCGATCATCAAGTCCATCGCCCTGGCCCTGGCCTCGGGCATCTTCGTCGATGCCTTCATCGTGCGCATGTCGCTGGTGCCCGCGATCATGCAGCTGCTCGGCGACAAGGCCTGGTGGCTGCCGAAGTGGCTCGATCGGATCCTGCCCCGACTCGACGTCGAAGGCGAGGGGCTGGCCCACGAGGTGGCTCTGCGCGATTGGCCGGAAGCGGACTCCGGCTACCGGGTCTACGGTCGCGGCATCGGCGTGTTCTCCGGTGACCGCGGATTCGCCCGCGTCGACATCTCCCTGGCCCCCGGCCAGATCCTCGTCGCCAGCGGTGCCGCCCGTCGGGCCCTGCTGCTGGCGGTCTCGGGCCGGGTCGGCCTCACCGCCGGTGAGATGAAGATCGGAGAGAACGTCCTGCCCGAACACGCCGGACGGGTCCGCCGCGAGGTCCCCTACTTCGATCTGACAGGCGATGAGTCCGCCGACGGTGGACGCGGCCGAACGGTCAGCGCACGCGATCTGTCCCGGTTGGCCGCCTCGGCGCCGAACCTGCTCGTCATCGACGGAGCCCAGGGACTGACCACGGCTGACGGGCGCGGACTGGCCGAGCTCATCCCCGACCTCGTCGAGGCCGGCACCGCAGTCGTCCTCGGCCTGCCCGACGGCGATGTGAGCGGGATCCTCACCCCGGAGACGAACTACTACCACCTCGACCTCGACGAAGCCCGACCCGCCCAGCCGAGCGGGACCGACAACGAAAGCGGCGAGCACATCAGCGCCGCCGGCACCAACATGGAAGGCGTGCAGTCGTGAGACTCGAACGTGCGAACTCGAAGCGGCCGGTGACCTGGATCTCCCTGATCGGCCTCGTCCTCGTCCCGATCATCGTGGCGGCCGGGTTCATCCTCGCCACCTGGAAGAGCGGCGACCGTCTGGAGACCATCGAAGCCGCCATCGTCAACAACGACGACGGCGCTGAGGTCGACGGCGAGACCGTGCCCATCGGGCGGCAGCTGACCAGCGGACTCGTGGGTGAGGACGAGAACAACATCCACTGGGTCATCACCGACGAAGACGACGCCGAGGCGGGGCTGTCCGACGGCACCTACGCCGCGAAGCTGACCATCCCCGAAGGCTTCTCGCGCGCTGTGACCTCGGTCGATGACGCGAAGTCGGCCACGCAGACGCAGATCGACGTCGACGTCTCCGGCACCGCCCCGGCCACGGACACGCAGATCTCGCGGTCGGTCGCCGAGGTGGCCCGCACCACCTTCAACACGCAGATGACCGAGAACTACCTCGACAACATGTACCTCGGCTTCAACAAGATGGGCGAGCAGATGGAGGACCTCGGCGACGCCGCCGGGGAACTCGACGAAGGCGCGCAGGGGCTGAAGGATGGCACGGACAAGTCCGCCAGTGGGGCGGACGAGCTGTCCGAGGGCATGGACCAGCTGAGCAGTTCGGGCGGTGAGCTCAAGACCGGTGCCTCGGATCTCGCCGATGGTGCCGGAGACCTCTCATCGGGCGCGTCCGAACTGTCCTCTGGGCTGAACGAACTCGACAAGAAGACGTCCAAGCTGCCCGAGAGCACCCAGAAGCTCGCTGACGGCTCCGGTGAGCTCTCCGACGGCGTCGACGAATACACGAAGTCCATCGATGAGATCATCAAGGGCTTCGCCGGCTCCGGGGATTCCGATCAGGGAGGACTCGACGACCTGGTCGACGGCGGCAAGGAACTCGACAAGGGCGCACAGGGCGTGTCCGAGGGAGCCTCAGGTCTCTCCGACGGACTGCACCAGTACCGCGACGGCCTCGAACAGGGCGCGGACCAGGCCGATCAGCTGGCCGGAACGAACCCCGACCTCGACGGACTCGTCGACGCCGGCATCATGACCGAGGATGAGGCTGACCAGGCACGAGCCGAGATGTGCCCGTCGGGCACTCCCGACCAGGTGTGCCAGGGCATCGAGCAGGCCTATGCCCAGGGGCTGCTGAACGGCACCTCGGGCGGACTCAACCAGGCCGTCGACGGCCTCGAGCAGGAGAAGAACGGCTCCTCGCTGATCGGCGGTGCCGATGACCTGTCCGACGGCGCATCGGAACTCAGCGATGGCATGTCGAAGTTCGTCAAGGGCCTCGAGGACGGCATCGAGAAGCTGACGAAGGGCATGGAGGACATCACGAAGAACGCTCCGAAGCTGCTCAAGGCCTCGAAGGGTCTGCGCGACGGAGCGGCCGGTGTCGCCGACGGCAACCAACAGCTCGCCGACGGCATGCCCGCCCTGTCCGAGGGCGTGGGGAAGGTCGCCGACGGCTCGTCCGAACTCTCCGACGGTGCCGGACAGTTAAGCGACGGGCTCAACCAGTACAGCAGCGGTGTGGGCGAATACACCGACGGCGTCTCCGAGGCCGCGACCGGCACCTCGGACCTGGCCGACGGGCTCGAGGACCTCGACGAGGGCACGGGCAAATACGCGAAGGGCGTGTCCGAGTTCGCCGACGGGGTCGTCGACGGCGCCGACGAGGTGCCCACCTACACGGCTCCCGAACGTGACAAGCTGGCGAAGGTCGCCTCGGCGAACATCGAAGCACCCGACAACGACGGGGTGACGAACGTGCTGGCCGGCTCGACGATCGCGGTGCTGATCATGCTCGCGCTGTGGGTCGGCGGACTCGTCACCTACACCGTGCTCAAGCCGATCCCGGCCTCGACCCTGCTCTCGACCCGATCCTCGTTCGCCGTGTGGCTGAGGGGGTTGGTGCCCGGCGCGGTCGTCGGCCTGCTGCAGGCGCTCGTGCTCTCGATCCTCGCGGTGACGGTGATGGACATCGATGCCGTCCAAGGCTTCGACATCGCGGTGCTCACCTTCGTCTCCGCGCTCGTGTTCATGATCCTCAACTTCGCGCTCGTGGCGTGGTTCGGCGGTGTGGGCCGGTTCCTGTCGGTGATCGCCGTGGTGCTGGCCGTGGCGGGTCGGACGATCGGCGCGGTTCCGGGCTTCTTCGACTTCGTCGCCCCGATCCTGCCGCTGACTCCGGCGATGAACGGGTTCGCGGCGATCGCGGCCGGCACGACCGGGCAGGC
>DWZN01000234.1 GCA_019117545.1 Candidatus Brevibacterium intestinavium | reverse complement strand
CGACGAGGACGCTGATCCTATCGGCCAGCCGATCGGCGATCTCGGGCTCGACTCGCCCGCTGTCCGGGGGGAGGGAGGTCTCGACGATGTCGACACCGGTGGCCGAGAACCGCTGCCTGATCTCGGCCGCCGAGTGAAGATCCGTCTTGGTGACGATGAGCAGCGGATCGATGTCCGCGTCGAAGGCGGCCACGAGCGCCCGATCGATGAGGCCGTACGAGGGCTCGGGATCGACGGTGGCGGTGACGATGCCGAGGACGTCGACGTTGGCGACGAGGACGCGCTCGGTCGGGTCGGTGTCATCGGCGCTGCGTCGCAGCAGGCTGCGTCGCTTCGTGATCTCGACCAGACGGGCCAGGGTCCCGTCACGACCGGAGGTGTCGCCGACGAGCTTGACGACGTCTCCGGGCACGATGGCTCGACGTCGCAGGTTCGATGCGCGCACCGCCGTCACCGAGGTGGAGTGACGGTCGCTCTGCCGCTTCGACCCCGGGTCGGGGGCAGCGGCGGTGAATTCGCCTGCCGCATCGGCGAGGATGACGCGGTACCGTCCCCGATCGACGGCAGTGACCAGACCGGACACAGCGTCCTTGTGATCGGGGCGGTTCTTCGTGCGGGGACGTGAGCCGCGCCGGTTCGGTCGGGGACGGTAGTCCTCATCGCGGTAGATCTTCGCCATCTCAGTCTCCGGCGGAGAGCATGGCTTCCCACAGTCGGGTGAACTCCGGCAGCGTCTTGGCCACGGTGCCGGCGTTCTCGATGATCAGTCCCCGGTTGCGCAGGGCGAGGATCGCACCGGCCATGACCATGCGATGGTCATGGTAGGTGTGCCACAGAGCAGGGCGGAGATCCGCGGTCCCGGTGATCGTCAGCGCGTCGGGGTGTTCGACGACGTCGACGCCGATGTCCCCGAGCTCCTTGGTCAGAGCGGCCAGACGGTCGGTCTCGTGTCCGCGCAGATGTCCGATTCCGCGCAGATGCGAGGTTCCCTCGGCCAGGGCCGCCAGGGCCGAGACCACCGGCGTCAGCTCGCCGACCGCGGACAGGTCGAGATCGACCGCGTCGAGAGTCGACGGTCCCCGCACGTGCAGACCCTTGCGGTCCAGGGCCGTCTCAGCGCCGAAGGCCTCAGCGATGTCGCGGAAGCCATCACCGGCCTGGGTGGTGTGCACCGGCCAGTCGGCGATGGTCACCGAGCCGCTCGAGGCCAGGGCGGCCGCGGCGAAGGCGGCGGCGTTCGACAGATCGGGCTCGACCGTGACGTCGAGTCCGCGCGGCAGACCCGGTTCGACGATCCAGCGCTCGGGTTCGGGCTCGCTGATGTCGACCCCGGCGTCCTGGAGGACTTCGATCGTCATGTCCACATGCGTGCGACTGGGCACCGGTCCACCGGTGTTGACCAGTTCGAGGCCCAAGGGCATGACCGGTGCGGTCAGCAGCAGTCCGGAGACGAACTGGCTCGAAGCGCTGGCGTCGATCTCGAGATGGCCGCCGCGCAGCTGCGAGGAGGCATGAATGGTCAGCGGCAGCAGCCCATCGGTCGAGGTGATCTCGGCACCGAGACTGGACAGCGAATCCACGGTCACGGTCATCGGCCGCACCCGCGCCTGCTCGTCACCGTCGAGGACGACCTCGCGCCCGGTGAGCGCGGCCACCGGGGGCACGAAGCGCATGACGGTTCCGGCCAGTCCGCAGTCGATGCTGATCGGCTCGGTCGAGTTCGCCCGATGGGCCGACGATGCCGCCTCGGACAGGTCGATCGGTTCGATGTGGAGCACATCGGCGTCCTCTTCGATGACGGCACCGAGCCCGCGCAGGGCTTCGATCATCAGCAGCGTGTCACGACTGCGCAGCCAGCCCTTGAGGTCGGAGTCGGACTGGGCGAGGGCCGCGAGGATCAGGTACCGGTTCGTCAGTGATTTCGATCCGGGCACGGAAACGGTGGCAGTGATGCCGGAGGCGGCGGCCGGTGCCTGCCAATCACCGGCGGCGGGGAGTATCTCGGTGGGGATGTCAGTCAACTCCGAGCGCACTCAACGCCTGCTTGGAGGTGTCTTCGACGTTCGACCACAGGTCCTCAGCGGCATGCTGGGTCCTCCACCACAGTCCGGGACGGCCGGCGGTGTCGACACTGGCCAGAAGGGCTCCGCCGAGCATGGATGTGCGCTGCAGCGTGCGTTCGGTGCGGGCCTTCTTCTCTTCCTTCGACGTCGCCTTCTCCGCGGCCAGGCGCTCACCGACGGTGTCGAGCAGGTAGGTGCCGACGAGGATCGAGGCGCTGATGCGCGGGAAGCGTCCGATCGCCAGCAGCGAACCGGCCGCAACCTGGGCGACGCCGGTGGCGCGGGCCAGAGTCGTCGCGTCCACGGGCACATCGATCTGTTTGCGAGCCTGGTTGAGCAGGGGACCGACCGAAGCTGCCGCAGGCTCGGGGCGGCGCAGTCGGTCGACGCCGTTGAGGATGTAGCCGGCGGCCAGCATGGGCCGTGCGATGAAGCGGATGGGAGACACTGTGGTCCTTCCTACGTGGCGGGCATCTCACTGGCAAGCATAACCGCTGTTCGGGGAATAGTGGGACCTCGGTCCGATGTTGCACAGGTGAAGCCGAAAGGCGGGTGAGCCCCGTCGCGAATCGACAGGCAGAAGGAGTTGTCCATGAGCGCGACTGCCGTCCTCGAGAGAACGGGCGTATCATTGACTGCGATGACCGAATCAGTCAAGGAAGTCCCCGAGACGGCCGCCGAGAGGTCGGAGCGTTTCGAGCGCGACGCTTTAGAATACGTCAACCAGCTGTATGCGGCTGCGTTGCGGATGACTCGCAATCCCGCCGACGCCGAGGACCTCGTCCAGGAGGCCTATGCGAAGGCCTATGCCGCTTTCCACCAGTACAAGCCGGGCACGAACCTCAAGGCGTGGCTGTACCGGATTCTGACCAACACCTTCATCAACAACTATCGCAAGAAACAGCGCCAGCCGAAGGAGCACGGCAGCGAGGACATCGAGGACTGGCAGATCGCTCAGGCGGACAGCCATTCCTCCTCCGGAGGTCGCTCCGCTGAGCTCGAGGCGCTCGATCACCTGCCCGACACCGACGTCAAGGACGCGCTGTCGGCGCTGCCCGAGGACTTCCGCATGGTCGTCTACTATGCCGACGTCGAAGGGCTGCCCTACAAGGAGATCGCCGAGATCATGGAGACACCGATCGGCACCGTGATGTCTCGACTCCATCGAGGGCGCCGCCAGCTGCGGGAGATGCTGGCCGACTACGCGGCCGAGCGCGGTTTCGTGACCCCTCAGGGAGGTGCGAAATGAGCGACGAGGAATGCTGCGAAAGCGTCAGGACCGAGTCCCTGATGCGCATCTACCACTACCTCGACGGTGAGCTGACGACCACGGAGATCCGTGAGATCTCGGTCCACCTCGAACAGTGCCCCTCATGCCACGACGAATACGAGATCGAGGCCCTGCTCAAGGAACTGGTGCGTCGGTCCTGCAGTCAGGACCGGGCGCCGATGGGACTGCGTGAGAAGATCCGACAGCGGATCGCTCTCGAGCAGACGACCTGGCCCGGGGCCTGAGACGGCGGAGAGGTCTCACCCGGAGACGGACCAGAGACAAGATGACGAGGGCGGGAAGAGGAACGAATCCTCTTCCCGCCCTCGTCATCTGGGCTGACTGAGTCAGTCCATCACCGACCGCCAGCGCCCGGGCGCTTGCCGTGATTGGCCTTGTTATGACGGCGGTCGCGACGTTTACGGCCACGCTTGCTCATGGTGCCCTCCTTCAATAGACGGTTCATTCTCTCATGATCGCCGGACCAGGGCAAAGCCGCTTGAAGCGGCCGCCCCGGGCGTCTGCTCTCCCTGTCGGCGAGAAGTCTTCGGACTCAGCCGTCGCCGAGGACGTCCTGGACTCCCAGCCAGTTGAACCAACCGCGATGGAGGACCAGCCAGGCCAGCAGACCGTAGCCCTCCTGCGCGGGCAGGTGGTCTCGCGAAGACGCGACCTCGCGCTGCCAGACAGGATGGCCGAGCAGGGGAGTGAACGCATCGACGTAGGTGATTCCCCGTCTCTTCGCGACATCGGAGAAGCTCGTATTGAGCTCGGCGATGCGACGATTGCGATCCCCATCGTGCTCGGGCGGTGGGCCCAGCACGAACGTCGAGACCTTCCGAGCCAGCGCTTCGTCGAGGACATTGGCCACATCGAGTCGAGCTCGGGCCACCGAACGTCCCGTGTCGAGGTCACCCGAGCCCAGGGCCAGCACCAGGCGATTGTCACCGTCGGGGGTGAACCTCAGCGATGCCTCGGCGATGGTGCGGTCATGAAGACCGGCGGAGTCCTCGGCGGGAACGGCCAGCGGATAGACCTTGAGATCGGGCAGGCTCGGCAGGGTCCGGGCCGTGACCCGACCGACCCACCCGAGGCCACGGCCATCGCCGTGGCCGGCGACCAGGGGCCCTCCGACCACGGCGATGGTTGTGGTGATGCCGCTGCTCACCGGCTGAGGATCCGGTCGACGAGTTCCTTCTGCTGGACCTCGTGGATGTGCTTGAGCCCGGTCGAGGTGGCCGCAGAGGCCGGACGCGAGGTCACGGTGAGCTCACGGCCTCCGAGCAGCTGAGGCAGGTGCAGGGCCATGAACGGCCAAGCGCCCTGGTTCTCCGGCTCGTCCTGAGCCCAGACGATCTCGGCATCGGCCGGGTAGCGGTCGAGTGCGGCGGTGATGGCCTCCTCGTCGAGCGGATAGAGCTGCTCGAAGCGGATGAGTGCCGTCTTCGTGTCGTTCTCCTTCTCGCGCTTGGCCTTGAGCTCCCAATAGAGCTTGCCGGACACGAGCACGACCCGATCGACCTGACCGGCATCGACATCGCCGTCGTCGATGACCGCCTGGAACCGGCCCGAGGTGAATTCCTCCGGCGAGTTCGCCGCGGCCTTGGCCCGCAGCATCGACTTCGGGGTGAAGACGATGAGCGGACGCTTGTTCGTCGTCTTGGCGTGGCGGCGCAGCAGGTGGAAGTACGAGGCTCCCGACGAGGGCTGGGCCACGGTCATGTTCGACTCCGCACACAGCTGCAGGTAGCGCTCGATGCGCCCCGAGGAATGGTCGGGTCCCTGTCCCTCGTAGCCGTGGGGCAGGAGCATGACGACACCGGAGTTCTGCTGCCACTTCTGCTCGGAGGAGGAGATGAACTCGTCGATGACCGTCTGCGCACCCTGCGCGAAGTCACCGAACTGTGCCTCCCATGCCACGAGGGCGTCCTTGCGCTCGACGGAGTAGCCGTACTCGAAGCCGACGGCGGCGTACTCACTCAGCAGCGAATCGTAGACCCAGAACCTGGCCTGATCCTCGGTGAGGTTCTGCAGGGGTGTCCACTCGTTGCCGTTGACCGAGTCGATGAGCACGGAGTGGCGCTGGACGAAGGTCCCGCGGCGCGAGTCCTGCCCGGCCAGTCGCACCGGCACACCGTCGATCAGCAGCGAGCCGAAGGCGATGAGCTCGGCGAAGCCCCAGTCGATGCCGCCCGAGAGCGACATCTCCTTGCGCTTCTCCAGCAGCGCCCGCAGCTTCTTGTGGATCGTGAAGCCCTCGGGCACCTCGGCGAAGACCTCGCCGATGCGCTGGAGCGTCTCGGTGCTGATGGCCGTTTCGACATCGTTGAAGGTCTCGATGTCGCTGGGCTCGTAGGGAGCGTTGAACGCCTCGCCGTCGTAGGGGCCGGTCTCGGCCTCCTTGGTCTCGGCGAACGCGGACTCCAGCTTCGACTGGTAGTCCTTGAGGGCCTCGGCGGCTTCGTCGTCGGTGATGCACTTCCTGCCGACGAGCGATTCGGTGTAGAGCTTGCGCACCGAACCCTTCTTCTCGATCAGCGAATACATCGTCGGCTGCGTCATCGAGGGGTCATCGCCCTCGTTGTGGCCGCGGCGACGGTAGCAGACGAGGTCGATGACGACGTCGCGGTTGAATTCCTGACGGTATTCGAAGGCCAGGCGCGCCGCACGCACGACCGCCTCGGGATCATCGCCGTTGACGTGGAAGATCGGGGCGTTGATCGACTTCGCCACGTCCGTGCAGTAGAACGACGACCGCGCCGAGGCGGGGGGAGTGGTGAACCCGACCTGGTTGTTGATGATCACATGCACGGTTCCGCCGGTGCGGTAGCCGCGCAGCTCGGAGAGGTTGAGCGTCTCGGTGACCACGCCCTGACCGGCGAATGCGGCATCGCCGTGGACGAGGACGGGCAGCACTGTGAACCCGGACTCGCCCTGGTCGATGAGGTCCTGCTTGGCGCGCACGATGCCTTCGAGGACCGGGTCGACGGTCTCGAGGTGGCTGGGGTTGGCTGCGACGTAGACGCCGGTGGTGTTGCCCGACGGCGAGGTGAACGAACCCTGCGTGCCGAGGTGGTACTTGACATCGCCGGAGCCCTGCACGCTGTCGGGGGACATGGTGCCGTCGAACTCGCGGAAGATCTGTGCGTAGGACTTGCCGGCGATGTTCGTGAGCACGTTGAGGCGCCCGCGGTGGGCCATGCCGATCGCGACCTCGTCGAGTCCGGTGTCGGCCGACTGGTTGAGGATCTCGTCGAGCAGGACGATCGCGGACTCTCCGCCTTCGAGGCTGAAGCGCTTCTGCCCGATGTACTTCGTCTGCAGGAAGGTCTCGAAGGCTTCGGCGGCGTTGAGTCGACCGAGGATGTGTCCCTGCTCGGAGCGGGTCAGCTCCTGGTGGGGGACCTCGATCTTCGACTGGAACCAGCGTCGCTGCACGGGGTCGGCGATGTGCATGTACTCGAAGCCGATGGTGCGGCAGTAGCTCTCACGCAGCAGTCCGAGGATGCTGCGGAAGGGCATCATCGCCTTGGCGCCGAATCCGCCGGTGGGGAACTCGCGTTCGAGGTCCCACAGGGTCAGACCGTGCTGGTTGATGTCGAGATCCGGGTGCGAGCGCTGCCGGTAGACCAGGGGATCGATGTTGGCCATGAGGTGACCGCGGGTGCGGTAGGCATCGATGAGTTCGATGACGCGCGCGGTCTTGTTGACATCGTCCTGGTCCTCGGCCGAGACGTCGGGAACCCAGCGCACCGGTTCATACGGCAGGCGCAGGGACTCGAAGACGTCGTCGTAGAAGCCGTCCTCGCCCAGCAGGTAGCTGTGGACGAGCTTGAGGAACTCCCCGGAGCCCGCGCCCTGGATGACCCGGTGGTCATAGGTCGAGGTCAGGGTCAGGACCTTGGACACGGCCAGCGAGTTGATGGTCTGCTGGCTCGCGCCCTGGAATTCGGCCGGGTAGTCGAGGGCTCCGACGCCGATGATGCAGCCCTGGCCCTTGGTCAGGCGCGGCACCGAGTGGACGGTGCCGATGCCGCCGGGGTTGGTCAGCGAGACCGTGGTGCCGGCGAAGTCGTCGGCGGTGAGCTTGCCCTTGCGCGCCTTGTCGACGAGGCCGTCGTAGGCGTCGACGAACTGGCGGAAGGTCAGCGTCTCGGCCTTCTTGACGTTGGGCACGAGCAGTGTGCGGGTGCCGTCCTTCTTCGGCACGTCGATGGCCAGGCCGAAGTTGATGTGGGCCGGTGAGACCATCACGGGCTTGCCGTCGCGGACGTCGTAGGAGACGTTCTGCGAGGGGAAGTTCTGCAGCGCCCGGATGACGGCATAGCCGATCAGATGGGTGTAGGAGACCTTCCCGCCGCGGGTCCGCTTGAGGTGGGAGTTGATGACGATGCGGTTGTCGATGAGCGCCTTGGCAGGCAGCGCCCGGACCGAGGTGGCGGTCGGGACTTCGAGCGAGTCATCCATGTTCTTGGCGATGAGCTTCGCAGGGCCGCGCAGAGGAGTGATCGTCTCCTCCGGTGCGGTCTTCGGGGCGGTCTCCTTGACGGCGACCTGGGGGACGGACTTCGTCTCCGCCTTCAGGGTCTCGGACTCCGCCGATGACGGAGAGACGCCGCGCAGGTTCTCCCGTGCGGCGGGCGGTGCCGACGAAGCCGTGGCCGGAGCCTCGGACTTCGCAGCAGACTTGTCGGCCGCCTTCGCAGCGGGCTTGGCAGCAGCGGTCTGGGAGCCGCCGCTGTTCTTCTCGTACTTGTCGAAGAACGGCCACCAGGACTTGTCGACCGAGTTCTTATCTGACTTGTACTGCTCATACAATTCCTCGACCAGCCACTCGTTGGACCCGAAGTCTTCAACGGTGCGGTTCGGAGTATTGACGGACACGGCGCTGATCGCCTACTTCCTGATTCAAGACTTGCTGCTTAACGACAACTCCCAGCCTAACGCGATGTGCCCCGCAATGTGCACATAAGCGACAATAGTGTTATGCGTTTCATCTCAAAAGACCCGAACAGTGATCTGACCTACTCCGATGTCTTCCTCGTCCCGAGCTCATCTTCGCTGACGTCCCGGTTCGACGTGGACCTGACCACGACGGATCCGACAGGTTCGACGACGCCCCTCGTGGCCGCGAACATGACCGCCGTGTCCGGACGGCGGATGGCCGAGACCATGGCTCGCCGAGGCGGGCTGGCGGTGCTGCCTCAGGACATCCCCCTGACCGCGGCGAGGGACACCATCTCCTGGGTGAAGAGCCGTGACCGGATCTTCGAATCGGCACTGCGGTTCTCCCCGCACGACACGGTGCTCAACGCGCTGCATGTGCTGGCCAAGCGTCCGCACGGCTTCGGGGTCGTCGTCGACGCCGACGGTCGGCTCGAGGGCATCATCGATGCGGCGGGTCTGCGCGATGTCGATCGCTTCACCGCCGTGTCCGAACTCCTCGATTCCTCGCCCCATGTCATCCGCGCCTCCGAGATCGACTGGACCGATGGCAGCCAGCTCGAATCGCTGTTCGAGTCCATGACCGAATCGCGCGCCGAGTTCGCCGCTGTCGTCGATGACGAGGACAGGGTGCTCGGGGGTCTGACACCGAAGTCCCTGCTGCGTTCGTCGATCTACACCGCCAACGTCGACGCTCACGACCGACTCAAGATCGCCGTGGCCATCGGCGTCAACGGTGCCGCGGTCGAACGGGCCGCCGCACTGGTCGAGGCCGGGGCCGATGCGCTCGTCGTCGACACCGCCCACGGGCATCAGGCGAAGATGATCGAAGTGCTGTCGGCGATCGCCGACGCCGACCTCGGAGTGCCGATCGTGGCCGGCAACGTCGTCACCGCCGAGGGCGTGTCCGATCTCGTGGCCGCCGGAGCCCAGATCGTCAAGGTCGGGGTGGGTCCGGGTGCGATGTGCACGACGAGGATGATGACCGCGGTCGGTCGCCCGCAGTTCTCCGCCGTGCTCGAATGCGCCGAGGCGGCCCGGGAGCTCGGCGCTCATGTCTGGGCCGACGGGGGAGTCCGCTACCCCCGCGACGTCGCTCTGGCATTGGCGGCCGGGGCTTCGCAGGTCATGGTCGGCTCCTGGTTCGCCGGCACCCACGAATCCCCCGGAGACCTCCTCGTCGACGGTCAGGGGAGGAAGTACAAGGAGAGCTTCGGCATGGCCTCGGCACGTGCTGTGGCCAATCGCACCCGTTCGGAATCGGCGTTCTCCCGGGCACGGAAGGGACTGTTCGAAGAGGGCATCTCCTCGTCGACCATGTACATCGACCCCCAATCGCCTGGGGTCGAGGACCTGCTCGACTCGATCACCTCGGGTGTGCGCAGCTCCTTCACCTATGCCGGGGCCCGGAACCTCGAGGAATTCGCGCGATTGGCCGCGGTCGGGATCCAGAGTGCGGCCGGTTACGAAGAGGGCAGGCCGCTGGCCGGAAGTTGGTAAGATCTCTGCATGCACAGTGAAAGTCCCGGCCGGCGGGAAGCCGGCGCCTCAGACGACGACCCTCACCCCGGAAGGGTCGGTCCACTCATTCACGTGATTCGGCGAGCCGCGATCGGTGGGGGTCGCCGCTGATGGAATGGCTGTTCCTCGCTCTCGCTGTGTTCCTCATCTTCGGCACCGGCGTGTTCGTCGCGGCCGAGTTCTCACTGCTCACACTCGATCGGCACACCGCCGATCAGGCCGTCGAAGCCGGCGTCGTCGGGGCGAAGACGCTGCGGCGGTCGATGACGCACCTGTCCACCCAGCTGTCCGCGGCACAGGTCGGCATCACGATCACCACGCTGTTGACCGGCTATCTCATGGAACCGTCACTGGGCAAGCTGCTGGCTCCGGTGTTCGAGGCCTGGGGCGTCGGTCCCGGCCTCGCCGCTCCGCTGGCCCTGACGATCGCCCTCATCGTCTCCACTGTGGGCTCGATGATCTTCGGCGAGCTCGTGCCCAAGAACCTCGCGATCGCGGTTCCCTTGGCCACCGGACGGATCGCCGCACCGGTGCAGTACGTGTTCTCCATCGTGTTCAAACCGGTCATCGCCGCGCTCAACGGCACAGCCAACAAGATCCTCATGTCGATGGGCGTCGAACCGCAGGAGGAGGGCTCCGTGGGACGCTCGCCCGAGGAACTGACGTCGCTGGTCAGGCACTCCGCCGAGGAAGGGGTGCTCGACGAGCAGACAGCCGATCTGCTCGAGCGGACGCTGAGCTTCTCCGAACGCACGGCCGAGGATGTGATGACGCCGCGCACGCGCATGTCGACGGTGGGCAAGGACACCACCGCGCGTCAGATCATCGAACAGGCCCGGGAGACCGGATTCTCCCGCTTCCCCGTGGCCGAGGAGGACAAGGACCACATCGTCGGCGTCGTCCACGTCAAACAGGCCTTCGCCGTTCCCCCTCCCAACCGTGACGACGCCTATGCGGGCGGACTGATGACCGAGGTCAAGGAGATCCCGGAGACGCAGACGCTCGATCCTCTGCTCATGGAGCTGCGGGCCACCGGTCTGCAGATGGCCGTGGTCGTCGATGAGTTCGGCGGCACCGCGGGTGTCGTCACACTCGAGGACGTCGTCGAGGAACTCGTCGGCGAGGTCGCCGACGAGCACGACCGGATGCGGGTGGCCGCCCGTCCGGCCCGCGACGGTTCGTGGATCGTGCCCGGACAGCTGCGTCCAGACGAGATCTCGTCGACGATGGGGATCACCATCCCCGAGGACTCCGACTACGAGACCTTGGCCGGCTTCGTGCTCAAGGAACTCGGACGGATCCCGGAACCCGGTGACCAGGTGTCGACCGACGACGCGCTGATCCGCGTCGAGCGGATGCACGGTCGACGGGTCGAGCGCCTGCGGGTGGTGCTGCGCGCCACGGACGCGGATGCCTTCGACGCGGGAGGTGAGAGCCTGTGAGCTCCGATTGGTTGGGACTGATCTGGCTGGTCGTGCTCCTGCTGGGCAACTCCTTCTTCGTCGGCGCCGAGTTCGCTGTGGTCGCGGCCAAGCGCTCGCAGATCGAACCACGTGCCGCCGAGGGCTCGGCCGCGGCCAAGACCGCGCTGTACGCGATGGAGCACGTGTCGCTGATGCTGGCGATCTGTCAGCTCGGCATCACCGTGTGCTCGCTGCTCCTGGGCAATGTGGCCGAACCGGCCATCCACCACCTGCTCGCCGGCCCGCTCGAGGGGCTCGGCATCCCCGCGGGACTGTCATCGACGATCTCCTTCGTCCTCGCCCTCGGCGTCGTCACCTACCTGCACGTGGTCATCGGCGAGATGGTGCCGAAGAACCTCGCCCTGGCAGCCTCGGGCCAGGCTGTGATGCTGTTGGCGACTCCGCTGGTGTTCCTCGCCCGCGTCTTCGGCTTCGTCATCCGTCCGCTCAACGGATTGGCCAACGGGATCCTCCATCTGTTCAGGATCGAGGCCCGCGACGAGGTCAACGAGGCGTACACGATCGAGCAGGTCGAATCGATCGTGGCGGAGTCGAAGCGCGAGGGGCTGCTCAATGACGACACGGGTCTGCTCAAAGGTGCCCTGGAGTTCAGCGACAAGACCGCCGCCGACATCATGGTCCCGATGTCCGAGCTCGTCACGATCTCGGACGAGGTGACCCCGAACGAACTCGTCACCCTGGTCGGCAAGACAGGATTCTCGAGGTACTTCGTCGTCGGCGGGGACGGATATCCGCGTGCGTATCTCCACATCAAGGACGTCCTCTACGCCGACACCGATGACGCCTTCGACGCCCCGGTGCAGAGCAAGCGCTTCCGCCCTCTGTTCACCGTCACCGCCGATGACGAAGTCGAGGAGGCGCTGGCGCAGATGCAGAAGGTCGGAATCCATGTGGCCAGGGTCATCGATGCGCAGGCGCAGGTGCTGGGTCTGCTGTTCCTCGAGGACGTGCTCGAAGAGCTCGTCGGCGAGGTCCAGGACGCCATGCAGCGGGGGCGTTTCGACTTCCGCCGCTGATTGACATCGCCGTCCGGCACCGGTGGTCCCCGGTCGGGGACCCCGGTGTCCGATGACCTCGGCGGGCCGACCACGACGTCCGACAACATTTGTAACGGATGATAACGAAACGTTGTTTCGCGCCTTCCCGAATAGGTCATCTGTAGTGTTTTCTGACCCTCCGAAAATGACGAACGCCCAGGTCACACGCGGTGCATGACCGAGAAGTGACATTCTGTAACGATGTCGTTATAGTGTTGTGACATCAGCCATTTGGGGCGCCCGCATCCGGGGCCCGCCGCACAGCTACAGCCAACAGTATGGAGCACTATGTCGAGTGAGCTCTCGACCGCCGAGGCGCCGCAGGTCCGCCGTCGCGATCTGCGCAGGCAGAACCGGGCCTCGTCGCACTTTTCGACGATCCTCAACAATGTGCCGAAGTCCTCGCCGCGCAGCGACGAAGCCGCCGAACTGTCTCCTCGGCGCGCGGCCATGGCCGCCGAGGCGCGTGCCGCAGCCGGTTCGCCGCGTCGGGCCGCGATGGCCAGGGAGGCTGCGCAGGCGCAGTCTCAGATGATGACTCCCGCCGCGCGCACCTCGACACTGGCCGCCGCTCAGCTGGGCAGGCGCGGCTCGGACGGTTCGCTGCTGCGTTCGGTCCGCCGACGCCAGGTCACGACCTTCTCCGCCCTGGCCACCGTGTCCGTGACCGGCACCGCCATCGCTGCGGTGATGGTCGCCGGGAACCTCAGCGGCAAGCAGGAGGTCAAGGTCGACGACTCGGCCGCCCAGTCGCAGCCGCGAGCGATCAACGCCGAATCCGTCTCTGCCGACATCGCCGTCGACAAGGACGACAAGACGTCGATGACGATCGGCGCACCGAGCGCCAAGCAGACGAAGGTCGAGGCCGCCTCGCGGGCGATCACGAAGACGGTTCTGCCCGGCTGCGATGGTGAGGCGCCCAAGGGTGAGGCCAGCAACGGCGAACTGCCCGATGAATGGCTGTGCGAGATCGGTGTCGGAAACCACAAGCTGCGCACCGATGCCGCGGTCGCCTTCGCGAAGATGAACGCGGCGTTCAAGAAGGACACCGGAAAGGACCTCGCCGTCACCGATTCCTACCGCTCGCTGGAGTCGCAGGTCTCCGTCGCCGCCCGCAAACCGGGCTTCGCCGCTCGTCCCGGCACCTCGAACCACGGCTGGGGCCTGGCACTGGACCTCGGCGGGGGAACCCAGACCGGAAGCGGCGAGCAGTACGACTGGCTGGTCGCGAACGCGAGCGAGTACGGCTGGGAGAACCCGGACTGGGCCAAGCGGAACTCCTACGAGCTCTGGCACTGGGAATACGTTCCCGGACGCAAGGACATGAAGGGCGCCTGAGCCCTCCGAACCTGTGCTCGGCAGGCGCTTGATCGCCGCCGGAACCGAGCCCGACAAACCGCGTGCAATCGATTTCCGATTGCACGCGGTGTCGTTTTGGGAGGCACCGGAGAACGGTGGTAGCATTGCATCCGTTGCCCGCGTAGCTCAGTGGATAGAGCGTCTGCCTCCGGAGCAGAAGGTCGTAGGTTCGAATCCT
>DWZN01000233.1 GCA_019117545.1 Candidatus Brevibacterium intestinavium | reverse complement strand
GAAGGAGTGAACATGGGAAGCACCAGCACCGAGGATGCGTCAAGAGTGCGAGTCATCATCGTCGACGACGAACCGCTCATCCGCTCCGGGATCCGCGCGATCCTCGGCGCCGACCCGAACATCGAGGTCCTCGCCGAGGCGGGAGACGGTAGGGAGGCGGTGGATGTTGTGGCCGGATTGCGGCCCGAGGTGGTGCTTCTCGACATCCGTATGCCGCGCCTCGATGGCCTCGCCGCGATTCCGGAGATCCTGAACGTGCGTCCCGAAGCGAACGTGGTTATGCTCACGACCTTCGGAGAAGACGCATATATTGCCGAAGCCCTCGAACAAGGCGCAGTCGGTTTCCTGCTCAAGGCATCGGACCCGCGTGAGCTGCAGGACGCAGTCCATGCGGCGGCTTCCGGTGCGGCCTACCTGTCGCCCCGGGTGGCCCATCGAGTCATCGACCGGTTCCGGTCGGGGCCGCAGCCCGATGTTGCGGCGCAGGAGGCCATCGGGTCGCTCTCGGCCCGGGAACGCGAGGTCCTGGCTCTCCTCGGCGCGGGGAGGGCGAATTCCGAGGTGGCACAACAGCTCTATCTCACTGAGGGCACCGTCAAGGGCTATGTCAGTTCGATCCTGACGAAGCTGGGAGCCGAGAACCGGGTGCAGGCCGCGATCCTCGCTCACCGAGCCGGACTCGTCCCTGCCCCGAAGCAGTAGACTAGCTCCTGGCGGGCGGACTGGGGTCAGCGTGCTCGCGCCGGCGGGTCGGAACCGATGAGAACCTGCGCGGCGGCACGCGCGGCGGTGACCGCTCCCGGCTGACCCGTGATCGAGCGCAGCACGGTCGCTCCCTCGAGAAGGGCGAGAAGCTGAGATCCCAGGCATACCGGTTCCTCAAGGCCGGCAGCCGCGGCCAGGTCCTCGAAGAGGGTGCGCAACCACACCTTCTCACCCTGGATGACGTCGTGAGCGGGGTGGTCCGGCGAGCCGAGGAGCTCCCCGTGCGCGTGGACGAAAGCGCAGCCTTTGGTGCTGTGGGCATCCATCCACGAATCCAGTGCATCGAAGACGGAGAGAATCTGTGCCTTGGGCTCCTTGTCCTGCATATCGTGCTCGATCCAGAACCGGTAGTGCTGATCGCGTTCCGTGAGATAGGCGGTGACGAGAGCGGCCTTGGACCCGAACTGGTCATACAGGGTCTTCTTCGTCACCCCGGCCTCGGCCGCGAGAGCATCGACGCCGACTGCGCTGATGCCGCGTTCATAGAAGATCCGGCCAGCTGTCGTCAGGATCGATCGTGCCGCCGGCGTGCGAGTCTCGACTTGCCAATCCGTATCCATACAGGTCAGTATAGTTCAAGTAAACAGATCGGTATAAAACTCACCGTCCGACCGCAGACGGCGAGCGATCGTCGGCATCGTCTCGCGCGGCGTCAACATGCGCTTCGGCGGTGAGATACGGCGGGAAGCACGGGTCACCGGCAGACCGCAGGGAGGGTGGGACAGAAGATGTGGAGCTCTTTCAAACGCAGGCTGCGCGACTTCGCGTGGGGCATCGATACGGCCCACGCGGTCCGGCACGGACTGCCTGTCAAACCGTGGAGGCGAACGCGCGACGAGTTGTCGGTCCCTGCCAGAGAATCCACGACCGATGTCGATGGTCGGCCGCCTCTGCACGACGTCGACCAATGAGCAGATGAGGAGAGATTTGAGAACGACCTAGACGAGCACCGCTTATCCGAACGGAGGCGGATCCGGCGAGACGGAGCGGCCGAAGGTGAAGCGAGCTGTCGGGGGTCCTGCAGATCCAGGCAGGACTGGCGCATCTGGGATGGATCGAGCCATCGAACCTCTTCGCCATCATCCTCGTCGCTGTGCATTCGACGCTGATGACCGTGCACAACTCGAACTTCGCGGCAGTGGCCACGACCACCGACTGGATCGCAGCGCTCGAGTCCGGTGACGCCCTGCCGAAGAGCGATCTGGGAAGCTCGGCGATCGCCGGTGCGCAGGAAGCGGCGAGCAGCGTGGCCTGATCGAGCGGTTCACGCCTCGGAGCTGGCACCACAGGGTCTTCCCACCGACGGTGGTCCGTCGGTGGGAAGACCCTTTGCTGTCTGTTGGTCGCCTGCCCGGTCAGGTGCCGGCTCTGGCAGTCGTTGCTCTCAGCCGGCGGCGGTCGCGTCCGCGGCGGTGGGCACGTCGGTCCCGGTCGATGCATCCAGATCGTAGTGGTCGGCGATGAGTTCGACCGTGCGAGCGTGGACGGCTCGGGACGCTCCCATCGTCACCAGCATGATCTCATCGGCATCGGTTCGCTCGTGGAGGCTCTCCAGGCTGGCGGCGACCTGTGGGCCGGTGCCGTTGACGAAGCGGCGCGTGTAGAGATCGAGGATCTGCTCCTCCTGGAGCGTGCCCGCATACGAGGCGACCTCGTCGGGCGGCAGCAGACTGTAGGACTGGCGTTTGAGCATCCGCAGCATTGCCATGGCCGCCGTGCGAGCCTGCCGATGGGCTTCCTCGGCATCGTCATGGGCGACGACGCCGAGGCTGACGAGCGTATACGGCTCATCGAGCACGTCCGATGGCTGGAAGTTGTTGCGATAGATGCGGAAAGCGGTTTCGACGTCTGCATCCCCGAACTGCAGGGCGAAGGCGTAGGGGCGTCCGAGCTGTGCTGCCAGCTGCGCCGAGTAGGGAGACGATCCCAGGATCCAGGTGTCGGGCCCGGTGGTGATGCCGGGCACTCTGTTCTCCTGGTTCTGCCAGGGCCCGGGCACTGCGTGGACGTTCCTGTACGGGTGCCCTTCGGGGAATTCGTCGGCGAGGAATCGCAGCAGTTCGTCGACCTGGGCCGGGAAGTGATCGTTGGCGTCGTGGCCTCGACGCAGTGCTGTGGCGGTGCTCGTGTCGGTCCCCGGCGCGCGTCCCAAGCCCAGGTCGATGCGGCCGGGGGCAAGTGCTTCGAGCATTCCGAACTGCTCGGCGATGATGAGCGGGGCGTGGTTGGGCAGCATGATGCCGCCGGCGCCGAGGCGGATCGACGAGGTCTCGGCTATCAGCCTCGCCAGCATCAGCTGCGGCGAAGAGGTCGCCGCTCCTGGCATGGCGTGGTGCTCGGACATCCAGAAGCGGCGGTAGCCGCGTCGTTCCGATCTCCGGGCGAGGTCGATGACTCCCTCGAAGGCTTCAGTGATGTCCTGCCCGACAGCGGTATGGGCGTTATCGAGGACCGAGAGGGCGAATGGGGCGGTGCCGGAAGCGGGTGCGGATGACATGGACTCCTCAATTATCACGATGAAACAAAATGTTAACCGTGAGGTCTACGATAGCAGAGTTCTCATGCTCAACGGAGTGAGATACCGTGAGGAGTATGTCGAACATACCTCTACCGCCCGCACCGGGAAGCGACACGCATGTCAGCCTCGCCCTGGCAGACAGTGTTGTCTCGCTTCCGGGCGGGCAGTCCGTGGATGAGATCGCTGATCCGGCGGCCGCCACCAGCTGGCTGGTCGATCATGACCTCGTGCCGGCCGAGACCGTTCTTCTGGAGTACTGTCAGCAGCGGCTCACCGGTCTTCGTCGGCATCTGCGGGAGGTTTTCGCCGCCACCGTCGAAGGCCGGGCTCCGGAGTCGGGGGCGGTGGATGCGCTCAATTCCGCTCTGCGCCAGGTTCCCAGCGCTGAGATGCTTGAGTACACGCCCGAGCTCGGATTCCACCGAGAAACGGCGCATCCGCTGACTCAGCTGGTCGAACATGCGTTGGCTCGCATCAGCGACGATGCGGTTGCTCTGCTCACCGGGGAGGACGCGAGACTGCTCGATGCCTGTCAGGCGCCGTCGTGCGACAGGTTCTTCGTTCGCACCCACGCGCGGAGGCGATGGTGTTCGACCCGTTGCGGTGACCGAGTGCGGGCCGCCCGTGCCTATGAGAAGAAGAGGGTATCGGCCTCTTGAGGTGAGCGCGAGCGGTGCGAGGGAGCGAGCGGCGCCAGGCACCTGGCCGCGAATGAGGCGAGGTTGCGGGCGGTGGCAGTAGGAGGCTGTGCCCCTCGGTGACGCTTCTTGAGGGGCGCACTGGCCTTCTCGCACGTCTGCTGTGGGCCTATCAGTAGTCGATGTCAGTAGGCGAGGATCGTCATTGGGGTAGGCACCGTGGGCGGAGTCTGTCTGAAAACAGCCCTTCGCGCAGGCTTGCGGAAACGAAATTGACGAACTCGCCCGGGGCCGATGAGATTTGAGGATCTCTCGCGGTATCGCGGGGAGGGGCGCTCTTCCGTGTGTGTGAGAGGTGTCTCCATCGCATCGGTCTGTTTGGCTGAAGTTTCACCGGCAGGTTGCTATGACAAGTCTGTAGATGTACTGTCAACCTATGGACGAACTGTTTCGGAGCATCCAGCGCGACCTCGAGCGTCAGATCCGCTCGGGGGAGCTTGCCGAAGGAGCGAAACTTCCCAGCGAGAATGAACTTTGCGCGCAGTATGCGGTGAGCCGTCCGACGGCACAGCGTGCGCTCAATGAGCTCGCTGTCGACGGATTGGTTGTGCGTCAGAGAGGCCGGGGCACGTTCGTATCGACCTCGCGACAGAAGATCAATCTCCTGTCATTCACAAATCCAGCTGTGGCCCGTCATGGTGGCCCCGGCCGGCATGAGGTCCTATCGGCGCAGGTGACCGTTGCCTCCGAGGCTGTCCTACCGTTGCCGGACATCGAGGCCGACACTGCGGTCACGGAGATTATGCGACTGAAGTTCGACGGTCTCGATCGTCCGCAGGCGCTCGAGACCCACGTCATTCGCTTCTCCACGGCACCGACTCTTCTGCGGCAGAAGCTCGAAGATCTCATCATTCTCGACCACTTGAAGTCTCATGATGTCGATGTTGATTCCATCCGGGTCTACCTGGAACCGACGCTCATCAGTGACCGCGAGGCTGAATTGCTCGACTGCGAATCGGGGATACCAGCGCTGAAGCGGCGCCGTGAACTGCGCGATCCGAACGGCCGCGTGCTCGAGACGACGACGACTCTTGTGCGGCCCGGAACGTCAGAGTTCTTCATCGAGATGCCCGCTGACTGACAACGACCAACCAACGAGGAAACGACATGCACATCATCGTCATCGGCTCAGGGATACTTGGGCTCAGCACTGCTGACTCGCTCTGTGCGTTCGGTGCAGAAGTCACACTTGTCGACGCCCGGGATCTGGGCGCCGGGACATCGGGGACGAGCTTCGCCTGGACGAACGCTAATGCGAAGCTCGACCCTGCGTATCATGCACTCAATGTCGCCGGTATGCACGAACATGACCGGCTCTCCGAGTCTCTTCAAGGGCCGCGCACCTACTTTCGATCCGGCGGATTGCAGTTGGCCGATGCCCGACAAGCCCCTCAGCTGGAGTCGAAGGTCGCTCGACTCCGTGAGCTGGGTTATCCGTCCGAGGTGCTTGACGCCGAACGCGCGGTCGAGATCGCCGGAGATATCAGAGTTCCTGCGTCGACTGAACTCATCGCACATTTCCCCACTGAGGGCTATGTGCACAACGAGCAGCTGTTGCGCAACCTCCGCGCACGTGCCATCGAGCGCGGAACGAAACTGATTAGGGCAACCGTCGTCGACGTTGATGAACGCGGAGACGGAGTCGACGTCCGCTTCAGCGATGGACGCGTGCTCACGGGCGATCGTGTCGTGCTGGCAGCGGGACGGTGGACTTCGCAGATCGCAGCGGCATCGGGATTCGAGATTCAGATGAACACCGAGATTGGCCTCGGTTCCGCGGTGACCGGTCTGCTCGGATACGTGCGACCCACGTCTGCCCGTGTGAACACCGTCGTGCACACGCCTGAGCTCAACTTGCGACCGGGGGAGGACAATACGATCGTCGTGCAAGCCCTTGACCTCAACCCGCAGGTCGATCCCGACTGTCCGCCGACGAACGGCGGTCCCTTCGCGGAAGCGATAGCAGAAAGGTTTGCGGCAGTGACGGCCGGCGAGGCGGCTGAAGGATTAGACCTGCGCCTGAGTTATCGATCCCTGCCTGCCGACGGATTGACGATTGCCGGATACGTCCCTGGGAGCACTCGTACTTATTGCCTCGTCACGCACAGTGGGATCACGCTCGGACCGCTGCTCGGTCGGCTCGCTGCGGAGGAAGTCGCCGAAGACCGACGGACGGACGTACTCGAGGACTTCCGGCCGGACAGGTTCGACGAAGTCGGTGCGCTCGCCGGATATGTAGGGCTGCCAACGCAGCTTGGAGACCAGTAAAAGGACTGTCGGGTCGATCACGACCGCCACGTCGATCAAAGGAGACCGATGACTTCACCTCCCATTACCGACCCCGATTCCACTGTGAAGCTTCCCCTGCTGTATCGGGCGATTGGCTTCATCGAGCGAATCGGCAATCTGTTGCCTCACCCCTTCTGGCTGTTCTGGATCATGGCCGTCCTGCTTGGCGTCGTCAGCTGGGTGCTGTCAGTGACCGGTGTCTCCGTGACGCTGCCCGAGTCCGGCGACGTCGTCGAGGTGAAGAACCTGCTGTCGACCGATGGTCTGAAATACGCTATCGACTCGGCGCTTGACAACTTCGCATCCTTTCCACCGCTGGCGGTGGTGCTTGTCGTTCTGCTGGGAGTGAGCGTCGCCGAGAAGAGCGGCGTGCTCGAGTCTCTCATTCGGCTGACGATCATCCGCCTGCCCAAACGATGGGTGACTTTCGCCATCGCTTTCAGCGGGATGATCGCCCACATTATGGGAGACGCTGCCTACCTCGTCATGATTCCACTCGGTGCCATGGCTTTCCGCGCCGCCGGGCGCAGCCCCGTTCTCGGAGTGATGGTCGCGTACGCCTCGGTCTCGGCCGGATTCAACGCAAGCCCTCTAGTCACCCCTTCGGACGCGATTCGTTCCTCGCTCGCCTCAGCCGCCGCGCAAACGGTTGACCCGAACGCATCGATCACGCCGGTGGCGACCTATTTCTTCTCGGCTACCTCGTCGTTGGTTCTGGCAGTGATCATCACGCTCGTCGTTGAACTCGTGCTGGCCAAAAGGGAGGACTTCGTCGTCCCTGATACTGTCGCCGAGAACACAGGGTCGGCCGGCGACGAGCCCTCAGACACTGCGGAGGATGACGCCGATTCGATGTCCCTCGACCGAGGACAGGTTAAAGGCCTGATCCGAGCTGGGGCCGCCGGAGTTGCCTTTATCGCCACTCTTGTGGTCATCCTTCTTCTACCGGATTCGCCTTTCATCGAACCCGGTCAGTCCCTGGTCGAGTCGACGGTATTGAAGAACATTGCGATCTTCATCTCGCTGTTCTTCACCCTCATCGGAGTCGTCTACGGCTACAGCACCAGAGCATTCACGACAGTCAAGGCGGTCCCAGAGGCGATGACCGCGGGCGTGGTCAACCTCGCGCCAGTTATCGTTCTCTTCTTCGCGGTCGCGCAGTTCCTTGCCTACTTTGAGTGGACGGGTATCGGGTCAGTGCTCACGGTCAACGGTGCTGACCTGTTGCAACGTCTCGATGCTCCTCATATCATCGTCCTCGTCGTCATCGTCTTGGGCGTCGCGTTCATCAATATGATTGTCACGAGTGGCTCAGCGATGTGGGCGATCTTCGCGCCCATCCTCGTCCCAATGATGATGTATTACGGGGTCCGGCCCGAAGCGGCCATGGTCTCGTTCATGATCGGCGATTCAGTGACAAACGCAGTGACACCCATGAGCGCCTACTTCGTTCTGGCGCTCGGGTTCGTCCAGCGATACCGCAAAGACGCCGGAATCGGCACTCTCATGGCCTTCACCGTCCCAATCTCAGTGGCGATCCTCATCGGATGGAGCTTGTTCTTCGCGCTGTGGTATCTGCTTGGAATTCCACTTGGACCGGGAGTTGTCTTGCGCTGAGAGGCACGATTTCCCAAGTGATGGCCGCTTTCTTCGTAACCGGTTGTCGTGTGCTCGGTCTGGCAGGTGACGGTTCTGCCGCTGACGGGCGCCTTCGCGTGTATCAGACACAGACAGCGCCATAACCTCCCGTTCCTGCGGGAGGTCATGGCGCTGGCGGTGGTGGATGCTTTGCTGCCGGGAGGTTGCGAGGCTGCCGGGAGATTGCGAGGCTGCCGGGAGGTTATGGCACTACCGGTGCGGGATGGTTCGCCGCTGAGCCGCAGCCCGGACCGAACCGAGCCCGAACCGAGCCTGAGCCGGGCCTCAGCCTCCCAGCTTCTTCAGCCTCAGAAGCTCGGCAGCACCGACCCGTCGGCCCACTCGTCCTCGATGAATTCCTTCACCTCGGGGGAGTGGAGCAGCTCGTCGAGCTTCTTGATGTTCTCGTCGTCCTTGTTCTCCGTGCGCACGGCGAGGAAGTTGCCGTAGGGGTTGTCCTCGGCGGACTCGAGGAGGATGCCGTCCTTGGCCGGGTTGAGTCCGGCTTCCAGAGCGTTGTTGCCGTTGATGACCGAGGCATCGACGTCGTCGAGGGTGCGGGCCAGCTGAGCGGCGTCGGCCTCGACGAATTCGACGTTCTTCGGGTTGTCCTTGACGTCCGAGAGCTTCGCGCTGACCTCGTCGACGCCGTCGTTGAGGGTGATGAGCTCCGCATCCTCGAGCATCTTCAGGGCGCGGCCCTGGTTCGCGGGATCGTTGTTGATGCCGATCTTCGCGTTCTTCGGGATGTCCTCGACCTCGTCGACCGTGTTCGAGAACAGGGCGAAGGGCTCGAGGTGGACGGGCTCGAAGCCGGTGATGTCGTAGCCCTGCCCCTCGATCTCGGAGTCGAGGTAGGGCTTGTGCTGGAAGTAGTTCGCGTCGATGTCGCCGTCGGTCAGCGCCTTGTTCGGCAGCGTGTAGTCCGTGTACTCGGTGATCTCGAGGTCGAGGCCGGCTTCCTCGGCGAGGTTGTCGTCGACGAACTTGAGGATGTCACCGTGCGGGACCGGGGACACTCCGACGTTCAGCTTCGTGATGTCGCCGTCCTGCTCACCGACACTGTCGGTGCCGCCGCCGACGAGTCCGCAGCCGGACAGCAACAGGGTGGCACTGTCCGCAACGGCGATGAGTTTGGTCTTCATTGTTCTCCCTTGATGTGTTCTCTGTGTTGTATGCGGAAAGCTGTGAACCGCTGGATCCGATCGGCCTCGGCCGCGCCGAGGTGACCCGCGCCGAGGTGGCTCAGCGGTGGTCGACCATGCGGGCCAGACGGTCGCCGATGAACTGGATGATCGTGACGATGAGGACGAGGACGATGATGCAGGCGATCATCGTGTCTCCCTGGTAGCGCTGATAGCCGTAGGAGATCGCCAGCGCGCCGAGTCCGCCGCCGCCGACGGCACCGGCCATGGCCGTATAGGACACAAGAGTCACCGAGGTGACCGTGGCGGCCCCGATGAGACCGGGCTTGGCCTCGGGGACGTAGACCTGACGGACGACCTGACCGTTCGAGGCGCCCATCATCAGCGCCGCTTCGATCTTGCCCTCGGAGACCTCGCGCAGGGAGTTCTCGACCAGCCGGGCGTAGAAGGGGATCGCACCGATGGTCAGGGACACGACCGTGGCCTGCCAGCCCAGGGCCGATCCGACGACGAATCGGGCGAAGGGGATGAGGGCGATGATGAGGATGATGAAGGGGATCGAGCGGGTGACGTCGACGATGAAGGACAGCACCCGGTAGACGACCTGGTTCGAGTTCAGTCCGCCTTTCGAGGCGGTGAACAGCCAGATGCCCAACGGCAGTCCGACGAGCACTGCCAGGCCCGTCGACCAGGCGGTCATGAGCAGGGTCTCGACGGTGGCGGGCCACATCTGGTCCGTGATGGCAGGGTTGTCCAACCACTTGGGATCGTTCATCAGGCGGCCCCCTCCGCATAGATTCCGCCGGCTTGCAGGGCGCTGACCAGCCCGTTCGCCTGCTCAGTCGAGCTGACGGTGAAGCGCAGGCGCCCGATCTGCTGGCCTTCGATCGTCTCCACGGCACCGGCGAGGATCGCCTCGGCGCTCACTCCCGCCTTGTGCGCAGTGGTGAGCACGGTCGGCAGATCCGTGCCGGCCAGGGACACCTCGACCAGCCGGGTGTCTTCATCGTCGATGCCGACCGGGGGCAGGGGGACGAGGTCGCGGGCCAGGGCCGATCCCGGCTCGGCGATCACCTCGGCGAGTCTGCCGGACCTGGCCACCCGGCCGTCGGCCAGCAGAGTCACGGAGTCGCAGATCTCGCGGATGACGGACATCTCGTGGGTGATGATGAGCACGGTGATGCCCAGGCGGTCGCGCAGAGAGCGGATGAGGCCGAGGATCTGGTCCTTGGTCGACGAATCCAGCGCCGAGGTGGGCTCATCGCACAGCAGCACCTTGGGCTCGGCGGCCAGCGCCCGGGCGATGCCCACCCGCTGCTTCTGCCCGCCGGAGAGCTGGGCGGGGTAGTTGTCGACGCGGTCGCCGAGGCCGACGATCTCGAGCAGTTCGCGGGCCTTGGCCAGGCGCTCGGCCTTGGGCACTCCGGCGATCTGGAGGGGATGGGCGACGTTCTTCACAGCGGTGCGCGAGTCGAGGAGGTTGACGTGCTGGAAGACCATGCCGATGCTGCGGCGGGCCTCGCGCAGGCCGGCACCCGAACGGTTCGTCAGGTCGACTCCGTCGATGGACACGGTGCCCGCTGTCGGGGATTCGAGCCCGGTCAGGCATCGGATGAGGGTGGACTTGCCGGCTCCGGAACGACCGACGATGCCGTGGATCTCCCCGGCCGGGACCGTCAGGTCGATCTCCTCCAGGGCGACGGTTTCGCCGAACACCTTTCGCAGGCCGCGCAGTTCGATCACAGGCGCCTCCTCGTGTGGTTGGTCAGTGCCGACCACGGTGGTGGACGGCGGGGAAATGGGGATGGCCGGCCTACGGTCCAGTAGGGCCGACGATTCAGGATGCCAAGGAAACGCAGGAACCCCACAGGCCGCTGTCATAAAAGGACGCATAACAGGATGTTCGTGACCAAGCGCATACTTTCCGGGTTCCGGGTCGGCTGCGCGGGCCGGGAACCCCGAGCAGGACCGACGGCCCAAGCGCGCGTCCCGGGCCGTCCGACCACTCTGTCCGGCCCGGGCCGTCCGACAACGCGGCCACTCTGTCCGACCACGCGCCCACTCCGTTCGGCCCGGCTTCCAGCGAGTGCGGAACCTAGCGGCATAGACTGGAGGCAGTTATGAAAGAGTCTGTTTCGGTCCGCCTTCGACGCCTCGCGGTGGAAGCTTTCAAGTTCCTCACCGTCGGCGGCCTCGGCTATATCGTCGACGTGGGGCTGTCCAACGTGCTGGCCTACGGGCTCGGGCCGATCCCCGCGCTGCTCGAGGGCAGTCCGATCAAATCGAAGATCATCTCGACCGTGCTCGCCATGATCGTCGTCTGGATCGGCAACAGGCTCTGGACCTATGGCGACCGGACCACCCACTCGAATATGCGCGGGGTGGTCCTCTTCGTCGCCGTCAATCTCGCCGGCATGGTCATCTCCGTCATCCCGCTCGGCGTGACCTGGTACCTGCTCGATATGCGTGACCAGCTCACTTACAACATCTCGACGAACATCGTCGGCATCGGCCTGGCCACGCTCTTCCGCTTCTACGCCTACCGCACCTGGGTGTTCAAGGACGAGTCTCCCGACACCGAGGTCGTCGTCCCCCTGCAGGAACCCAGCCCGGTCCCCGACGACCGCGGCTGAGGCCGCTGGGCCACTGGGCTCGCTCGGAACACCGCGTCGAAACCGCGGTGGAGTGCCGAGACCACGGTGCACGCACAGTGGTCTCGGCACTCCACCGTTGCCGCGGCGCTCGTTGCTCAGCGCGATTCGCCAGAGGAGG
>DWZN01000036.1 GCA_019117545.1 Candidatus Brevibacterium intestinavium | reverse complement strand
CGCTCATCGATCCAGGTATCTGCATCGACACCGGTGATAGATTCTGCCTCTGTTTCGGGCTCGAGCAAAATTGCCGTGCCTCGCGCCTGCGTGAAGAGCAGAATGTGCGTCTCCATCGCTTCTTCGGCACTGATACCCGCCCGAGTGAGTGTTCGAATCACCCACTCTGCGAAGACGAGTGCTGCGGGCACTAATTGCGGGCGTGTGACGGAAAGCTGCGGAGCAAGCCACGGATGCCGTCGGAACACTCGCCACAGCTCTCGATGTCCGCGGATCAGATCTTCACGCCAGGTCCCGACTTCATCACCCGCAGACCAATCGCGAAGCGCACGATCCATCATCGCGAAAAGCAGATGTTCCTGGCTCGGGTAGAACCGATATAGCGTGGCCGACCCCATATGGACCACATTCGCGACCCTCCGCATCGAAAGCGAGTCAATACCCTCGACATCGGCGATGGAAACAGCGGCAGTTACGATGCGTTCCGCAACGGCATCATCTGCTTCCGGCACCGGACGCTGCACATGCTGCCGCCGTTGTGGGTGCTGGGGTGCGTCTCGTGAGCTGCGCCCACCCCTTGCCCCTGGTGCCGTTGTCGCGACGACCGTTCCGACACCGGGCACCGGTGTCGCCAGTCCCTCGGATCGCAGTAGTGCGTGCACACGACTGGCCGTTGCAATTGCGACATTCCACGTACCAGTGATCTCCCTGGCAGAAGGAAGCATCTCCCCGGGCCGCAATTCTCCAGCAAATATCTGCGCCCGCAGCTCGGCAGCGATCTCCGCAGATGACGTTCCCACCCTTGCCATCCTGTACTAGAACACCAGTGTTGGCAAGCGATGAGAACCGACCGGGCTCAACCAGTCGATGCAACACCGGACTGTTGGAGCAACAGTAGCTGCTCGTTGAACGCCTCGGCGGGAGTCATCCATCCGAGCGACTTCCGAGGCCGCGTGTTCAACGCGTGAGCGACGGCCTCGATGTCTTCGGCGCTCCAGCGAGACAGGTCGGTGCCCTTCGGGAAGTACTGCCGTAGCAGCCCGTTGGTGTTCTCGTTCGTTCCGCGCTGCCAAGGCGACTGCGGGTCGGCGAAGAACACGGGGATGCCCGTCTCGACGCGGAACTGCGCGTGCGCGGACATCTCCTTGCCGCGGTCCCAGGTCAACGACCGCGCCAGCTGGTTCGGGAGCGTCGACATCGTGTTCACGAGGGCGTTCTTCATCGTGATGGCGCCGTAGCCGGCCAATGCCGGACCGTTCTTCGGCGTCTCCTTGTGCCGATACCCTTCCTCGCGGGGAAGGTGAACGAGCAGCGTGTAGCGGGTCTTGCGCTCGACGACTGTGCCGACCGCGGAACGCTCCAACCCGATCAGCAGATCGCCCTCCCAATGCCCCGGGACAGCGCGATCGGCGGCTTCCGCCGGGCGTTCGCTGATGAGCGTCTCCGGCGTGACGTGCGCCCAGGTCTTGCGCCGCGACCGCTCCCTCGGGACGCGCAGCGCCCGGCCCGTGCGGAGGTTCCAGACGAGCTCGCGCCTCAGCGCGCCGCGACCCTCGATATAGAGCGACTGGTAGATCGCCTCCGGGCTGATTCGCATGGATCCATCATCAGGGAAGTCTGTCTTCAACCGGTGCGAGATCTGCTCCGGACTCCAAGCCCAGGACCAGGTCCTGTCCTTCCGATGCGGCTTGTTTCTCCCGGTGAACCGCGGCGGCTCGGGACCGGTGACAACCGCACCATCGGGACGGGTGATCTTCCCCGACAAACGCTCGGCGACATACGCGTGCAGCCGCGGGTTCGTGGCGAGCTTCGCAACCTTCGGGCGTTTCGCGGTCATGTCCGCCTTCCACTGCGCGACCGACGCCCGATACTCCAGCTTCCCGCCTCGCGTGGCCGCGTTGCGCCGCAACTCGCGAGAGATCGTCCCGGCATCGCGGCCAATAGTGCGGGCTATCTCACGGACACCCTTGCCCTTCTCCTTGAGGATCGCGATCTCCTCGCGCTCAACGAAGGAGAGGTAACGGCCCGATGGCTGCTGGACGATGTCGAACGGCGCCATACCGCCAGCGTGCCGGAACCATCTTGCGCCGACCGCGGGCGCCACGCCGACAACCTCCGCGGCTTCCTCCGCGAGCAGCCCTTTCGCGATCTCGCCCCAGAACGCCGCCTCGACACGCCTCTGGAACTTCGGATGCCCCGGCGAGCGGAGCTTCGGGCGTATCGCCCTGTCCGCGGCTTGCTGACGACGAACCATCTGACACCTCCTGAACGAGGTGTTGCGACGACCGATTGAATTCGCCCCGTGCCATTCCGTCACAGTGGAGCAGGTCTCAGCATCGCTGTACTAGTACGAGCTTGCTCACCATCTCAGGCCTTCCTTAGGTTTGGCGTCATGAATATGAATGAACGACGAGTACTCATCTCTGGCGCAAGCATCGCAGGACTGGCATGCGCCTACTGGCTTCGAAGGCACGGATTCTCCGTCACGATCGTCGAGATCGCTCCCAGCCCACGGCCCGGCGGTCAAGCCGTCGACCTGCGCGGCGCCGGACGCACAGTCATCGACCGTATGGGGCTGCTCAATGGGGCGCGTGCGATCGGCCTCGAGCAGGCGGGCATGTCCTGGGTCGACGCACTCGGCCAGACACGCGCCGCCATGCCGACGGATGCGTTCGGCGGAGAAGGATTCATCTCGGAGATCGAGATCCTCCGCGGCGATCTCGTCGACCTGCTCTACCAACAGCTCGGTGACGGTATCGAGTGGATCTTCAACGACACCATCACCGAGCTCGCGCAGAGTTCGAACTACGTGAATGTCACGTTCCGTGGCGCACGCCCACAGCGTTTCGATTTCGTCATCGGCGCCGACGGCTTACATTCGGCAGTTCGGACGGCCGCTTTTGGGCGGGAAGAGGACTTCGTCCATCCGCTCGGGCTGTACACGGCATGGTTCACCGCTCCGGCGTTCGAAGAACTCGACAACTGGTATCAGTTGTACAACCACACCGGCGGACTCGTGGCCTCGATCAGGCCCGGGAGCCAGCCAAGTGAGTCCAAAGCAGCGCTGAGCTTTCGTACCCGCCCCGGAGAGAGGGTCGGCCACGACCGACGCGACCGCGCCTCCCAGATCGCACTCCTGGAAGATCGGTTCGGTGGTGTCGGATGGCATGTTCCGCGGCTGCTCGAGGCCGCGCGCTCGGCATCGGATTTCTCGTTCGATGAGATGGGGAAGGTTCAACTGTCTCGCTGGTGGAATGGCCGCATTGCCCTGATCGGGGATGCAGCCGCCTGTCCGACCCCGCTCAGCGGGCTCGGCACCAGCGTCGCGCTGGTGGGCGCCTATGTGCTCGCCGGAGAACTCGGAGACGGAAGCGACCATGCCGCTGCGTTCGCGGCGTACGACCGCATCGTTCGCCCGTATGTCGAGGCTGCGCAGCAGCTTGCGGGCGGACCTGGCGGATATGCGCCGATGACGGCTCTTGCGATCCGGTTCATGCAGGCGTCGATGTCGTGGGCAACACGCTGGCCTATGCGAGGCTTCATGGAGAAACAGTTCAGCAAAGCGTCCGACATTGACCTGCCTGACTACACACCGGCATGACAGCCCTCGACCTGGAGGCGTCTGACTATATTGAAATCTCCGCGATGACAAGGCAGCCGAGCGCCACGACGCTGGCGAGCGTGCGGACGAAGTTCCAGCGCCCCCATGAGCGTTCGAAGGCTTGGCGTGCAGCCCGGATCTCTTCCGGGTTACCGCACGTCGCGCGATCAAGCTGGGTGTTCAGCGGCACGTTCTTTGCTGCCGTGATGATGAAGGTGAGCAACGATCCACCTGCAGCAGTGCAGATGAGCGTGGGTGGGAACGGCGCGTTCCACCAGACGCTGAATGCGGCACAGGCAACTCCTGTGATGGGAGCCGTGATGAAAATGCTCAAGAACCATCCGTTCAGAATCGCGCGGTTGATCGTCTGGAACGCGCGCACGAATGTGTGATCATCTACACGTCGGAGGCCGGGAACGACGGCGCAGGAGAATACGAAGAACGCTCCTGCGAGCAGCCCATTGGTGACGGTCGCGACCGAGAGCATGCTCGTCAGAAGGACGGACATCTCTGTCTGCCTCTTCAGTTTGCCCGGAGGAGGCGGTCGATCGTGACCTCGATCGGCGTATGCCCGCTAACCCGGCGGTCGCCACGTGGCGCGAGCAGCCCCTGTTGATCAGCTTGATACAGCTCGGCAAGGCTTACTGCGATATGCGACCGGAAGCCTGCTTCGGTAAATGCGTCCACCCATGCTTCTTTTGGGATCAGCTCGACCGTCAATTCCTGGCCCAGTGCGCGACCCAACACCGTAGCAACAGTTCGCTCCGAATACGAAGGGCCGAGAACATCAATTGCTTCGCTCACGCCTGGAGGGGATTGCAGGACATCGGCGGCGACTGCTCCAAGGTCAGCAGTGGCGACCATCGGGATGGGCATATCCGCCGAACCTGCGAACACGGGGTAGATGCCGCTCTCGCGAGCCGCATCGAGCACATCGGTGAGCTTCTCCTGGAAGTGACCCGAGCGTAACGCACTGAGCACCGTTCCCGTTGCACGCAGAGCGACTTCCATGCGGTGCAGCCCTGCGATCGGTCCGGTACCCTCGGCAAGGTCCGCACCCCCGGACGAGAGCAGCACGACATGCGGCACCCCGGCGTCGGCCACGGCCCCAGCGATCGACTCGATCAGACGTTCCGCGTGGTCGTCGAGAGCGTCGACCGTGAGATCGAACGGAAGCAGGGCGAAGAACCCAGCGCAACCTGTAAGCGCTTCAGTCAGTGTGGAACGGTCGTCCAATGAGACGAGGCGTGCTCCGGCTCCTTGCGCCTCCCAGGCATCGGCATCAGCCCTGCGGCGCACGAGCACCCGCACTTCCGCTCCCGCGGACAGTAGCTGCCTTGCCGCATTCGATCCGACTCTGCCTGTTGCCCCAGCAATGACGTACATCGCGTTTCCCTTCGGTCGTATAACTCACTTAATAGTTCGACAGTACGAGGTAAACGAAGGTAAATCTATGACTCAGAATTCAATATTCTTGCTCGTTCAACCGAAATGGGCGGAACTATCGTAACCATCCATGCGAAGCTGTATGCATGGAAGATGCCGTCACGCCCGGCCGCACGGATCGGTTGGCCCGAGTACTGCACACGCTTCGAATGCGCAGCACGTTCTACTGCCATGCCCAGCTCACCGAGCCCTGGGCACTCGAGATGCCAGCCATTTCCGACTCCATCAGCTTTCACGTCGTCACCGCCGGTACCTGCTGGATCCGACTGCCCGGCGGTGAACCCTGCGAGCTGCGGGCAGGAGACCTCGCGCTCGTGCCACATGGACTCGGACATCATCTCGCCAGCGCGCCAGACGCGCCGTCAGGTCCTCGCGTCGATCTCCTGCCGCAGCAGTACCTCACCGACCGCTACTCCCGCCTGCAGCACGGCGGCGATGGCCGCCCCGGCCAATTGATCTGCGGCATCGTCACGTTCGACGACCCCGCAGCACGAGAGCTCATGCGTGCGCTCCCACAGCTCTTGTCCGTCGGCGGTGACACTGCCTCCGCCGACGGAGCGATCCGTGACACGTTGCGCCTCATGGCCGGTGAACTCTCCCGCACACAGCCCGGCGGGGAAGCCGTGGCGACCAGACTCGCCGATATCCTCGTCATCCAAGCGATCCGCACCTGGCTCGCCACCGCTCCCGACACCGGCACCGGATGGCTACGCGCCGTGCAAGACGAACGAATCGGCAGAGCGCTTGAAGCAATCCACGCCAACCCTGGTCACGAATGGACGCTCGAACGACTCGCAACTCTCACAGCGATGTCGCGCTCATCATTCAGCACGCGTTTCGCAGAGCTCGTCGGGGAAGCACCGATCGCGTACCTCACCCGCTGGCGGATGAACATCGCCCACACCCGGCTCCGTGAAGAGAACACCACCGCGGCCCGACTCGCCACCGAACTCGGCTACCACTCCGAAGCGGCATTCAACCGCGCCTTCACACGCATCATCGGACGGACACCAGGCGCAGTGCGCCGCGAACAATGCGCGGCTTCTGGGGTGTGATCGCTCCGGTGCGAT
>DWZN01000232.1 GCA_019117545.1 Candidatus Brevibacterium intestinavium | reverse complement strand
TGCTTGCCACCGTGCTGGAGTACTTCGACTCCGGCACCAGCATCCGGGGCACGGCGGCCCGGATGTCGGTGCACGTCAACACCGTCAAACAGCGGTTGGAGCGAGTCGACCGCCTGCTCGGCCCGGGGTGGAGAGCCCCCGAGCACGCCTTTCGGCTCCAGGTCGCACTTCGTCTCGACCGGCTGCGATCCTCCATCTGAACTCTACGTCCGAAACAGCCATGGACAGGGGATGATCATGTCCGCAACGGACATGGTGGCATCCGGGCCGCGATGATTGACTGTTCTCCGCGAAGGAACCCAGACCGACGGCGTTCGTCGGTCGAAGACGACCCGACTGGAGACACACGATGGCAGAGAACAGCCGAATCACAGGCTTCCGGAACATGTCGGTCACCGACCGCAGAGCGGCCCTGACCGATGCCACCGGCTGTGGGGCCGAGCTGTTCGCCCAGGTCGATGCCTCTGCCTTCGACGCCGAGGCGGCCGCCGACCTCAGCGAGAACGTCTTCGGAGTGTTCTCCCTGCCGCTGGGCGCGGCCACGAACTTCACGATCAACGGCACCGATGTGCTCGTGCCCATGGCCACCGAAGAGGCTTCGGTCATCGCCGCCGCGAGCAATGCCGCCCGGATGGCACGCCCGCAGGGCGGCTTCTCCACCAGCTCGACCCGCCCCCTCATGCAGGCCCAGATCCAACTGATCAACATCGCCGACCCGCATGCCGCGCGCACCCGGATCCTCGAGCGTCAGTCCGAGATCATCGATCTCGCCAACGCCGTCGACCCCAAACTCGTCGAGGTCGGCGGCGGTGTCACCGACCTCGAGGTCCGCCTCGTCGAGGCGCGGTCGACGACCTACGTCCTCGTCCATCTCCTCGTCGACGTCCGTGACGCCATGGGGGCGAACGCGGTCAACACCATGGCCGAAGCCGTGTCGTCGGCCGTGGCCGCCATCGCCGAGGGCGATGCGCTCCTGCGGATCCTGACGAACAAGGCCGACCGTCGTCTGGCCCGGGCCCGCGCTGTCTTCGACAAGGAGCTGCTCGGCGGTGAGGAGGTCGTCGACAACATCCTCCACGCCTATGAGCTCGCCGCCGCCGATCCCTACCGTGCGGCCACGCACAACAAGGGCATCATGAACGGGGTCTCGGCCGTCGTCCTGGCCACCGGCAACGACACCCGCGCGGTCGAGGCCGGCGCCCACTCCCACGCTGTCGTCGACGGTCGATACTCGTCCCTGTCGAGGTTCGAGAAGAACGCCGCGGGCGACCTCGTCGGCACCCTCGAGATGCCGATGCCCGTCGGCCTCGTCGGCGGCGCCACGAAAGTCCACCCGGCCGCCCGCGCGGGCCTGCGGATCGCCGAGGTGACCACGGCGCAGGATCTCGGCGAGATCATCGTCGCCGTGGGTCTGGCTCAGAACCTCGCGGCTCTGCGGGTGCTCGCGACCGAGGGCGTGCAGCGCGGGCACATGTCCCTGCACGCGAAGAACCTCGCGGCCTCGGTCGGGGCGAGCGCCGAGGAGGCAGAGATCATCGTCGACCGGCTGATCGAGGAGAAGGCCTTCCGGTTCGACCGCGCCGAGTCCCTTCTGGCCGAACTGCGCTCCGGTGGTGCCCGGTGACGGACCTGCCGCAGCGGTTCTCGAACCCGGCTCTGCCCGCCCGGGTCAGCATCTGCGAGGTCAGCGCCCGCGACGGGCTGCAGGCCGAATCGCGGACCCTTCCCGTGCCCGTGCGCCTCGAACTCATCGGCCGCCTCGCCGAGGCGGGACTGAGCTCCATCGAGGCCGGCAGCTTCGTCTCGCCTCGGGCGGTGCCGCAGATGGCCGACACGGCCTCCGTCCTCGCCGGGCTCGATCTCGACTCGTCGGTGTCCTATCCCGTCCTCGTCCCGAACAGACGGGGGCTGGAGGACGCCATGACCGCGGGCGCGGCCGATGTCTCCGTGTTCATCAGCGTCACGGAGTCGTTCTCGCAGGCCAACCTCGGCGGATCGCTGGACGAGACCACTCAGCGCGGCATCGACACGGCACGGGCCGCCTCGGCGGCGGGGCTGCGCGTGCGCGGGTACCTGTCGATGGTCTTCGGCGACCCCTGGGAAGGGGCGGTCGATCCGAACACCGTCGCCGGCGCCGCACGGGCGCTGCGCGATGCCGGCTGCACGACGATCTCGCTCGGCGACACCATCGGGACCGCGACCCCGGGGCATGTGACCACCGTCCTTGATACCCTGGTCGGCGCCGGGATTGCGATCGAGAGTCTCTGCCTGCACACCCACAACACCTACGGTCAAGCGCTGGCGAACGTCTATGCGGCACTGCAGCGCGGAGTCAGTCAGTTCGATGCCTCTGCCGGAGGAGTCGGGGGATGCCCGTTCGCGGGCAGTGCGACCGGGAACCTCGCCACCGAGGACCTCCTGTGGATGCTCGACGGCCTGGGCATCTCGACCGGAGTCGACATCGACGCGGTAGCGGCGACCAGTCAGTGGCTGGGCGAACAGCTCGGACACGCTCTGCCCTCCGCGACCTCCGCCGCCGTGACCGGCCGCTGACCTGCGGTCGGACCATGACCGTCCGTCCCTGACCGAAATCGACCAACAAGAAGGCAGGCAAGGATGCCGCAACTGATCGAGGTGTGGAATGACACCGTCGACCCCAAGCACCTCATCGGAGGGATCGCCATCGGCGTCGGAATCGCCGTTCCCGCGTTCCTCATCTCCGATCACCTCTTCAGCTCCTCCGGCGGTGATGAAGCACTGTCGCATTCCTATGCCCTGCTCATCGGCATCGTCGGATGCATCCTCGGCGCCGTCATCGCAGGCGTGCTGTTCAAACCCAAGCGAGTGATCACGACCTCGGCCGCCGATACGCGCAATCGGCAGGAGATCATCGACGAGATCGTCGAGGAATACGGCCCCCTCGGCGATCCGCGTGAGCTGGGACCCAAGGCCCAGGAGGAGATCCGCGCCCTCGGGCTCTTCGACGCCCTCGTCGACAACCACGAGACCCGGCTGCGGGAGAAGGGCGGCCACCAGTGAGCCCGGAACTGCTCGAACCCGTTCTCTGGGCGATCGGAATGGCGCTGTTGGCCGCGGTGCTGTTCACCGGCATCGGCCTCATCTCCGGCACCGATGAGACCGCGATCGTCGCGCCTCTGGCCCTGCTGGTCATCCTCATCGGGGTTCCGCCGGCCGGAGTCATCGCCTTCTTCCTCGCCGCGATCATCTCCAAGCACATCTCCCATGCCGTGCCCACCACTCTGCTGGGCATACCCGGCGACACCACGGCGGTGCCGATGCTGCGTGAGGCCCAGCTGCTGCGTTCGCTCGGCATTCCCCACATCGCTCTGCAGAAGGCGATCTCCGGCGGAGTGGTGTCCGTGATCATCGCGATCCCGCTGTCGATCATCTTCGCCCTGGTGCTCACCCCCTTCGCCGAGGCGATCGGCGCGGCCGCACCCTGGATCTTCATCGCCGCAGCCGTCCTCGTCGCCTACACCTCGAAGGGCAAGCTCGCCGCGGTCGCCGCGCTCATCCCGTTCGTTCTGCTCATCGTCGGCCTGCAGGCATTCATCATGGAGCAGAAGGAAGCGACGTTCACCACCTCCTTCTTCCTCGGCATCGCCACCGGCCCGCTCATCTTCGACCTCTTCTCCGCCCTCTCGCCCGTCGGACGGCGGGCGATGGCGCAGGAGGGCAAACGGGAGTTCAACCTCGCCCCGGACGTCCGACCGGCAGGCGGCAGAGGGCTGCCGAACCCGTTCAGGGCCCTGGACGGCAAGCAGCTGGCCTACACCGGAGGATCGGCCGCGATCACGAGCGCGACCTTCGTCTTCTCCCCCGTGGCCATGGCCGTGCTCATGGGTGAGATCGCCGGCAGCCGGATCAAGAACGGCTATCACCGACTGACGACCGTCATCAGCGTGCGCAACGGCACCACGGAGTCGACCTATATCGCCGAGACCCTGATCCCGCTCATCGCGATCGGCCTGCCGCTGTCGCCCATGGCCGCAGGCCCGGCCGCGCCGCTGTTCAACGCTCCCCCGGTCTACACCCTCGATGCCCAGTCGGGCACGAGCCACAACCTGCACGATCTCCTCTCGACCGGCCAGTTCGCGCTCTTCTCCATCATCGCGGCCGTCATCGCCATCGCGATCGCCTACCCGTTCGTGATGACCAATGCCCACCGGGCGGCGACCTGGGTCATGCGGTCGGTCTCCCACGAGGCGATCATCACCGGCTTCGCGGCGCTCATCTGCGTCATCTGCCTCTACGAAGGCGGGCTGCTGGCCCTGGGCGTGACCATCACCGTCGGCCTCGTCGGCGGCCTGTTCAATCGGATGATCGGCATGCACGCCGGGGTCCAGTTCATGGGCTACTACGTCGCGGTGCTCACCGTCCCGGCCCTGCTGGCCCTCTGAGCCGCCCGCCGCTGGCCCCTCCGGCCGGCCCTGCTGGCCGGGCGATCTGCCCGCCTGCCCACGGCCGGCCGACGTGGATCTCGCCAACAGCCCGCGTTTGTGGTCACTCCGCCGAGGGGAATCCGGGAAATCAGCGAATTCCCCTCGGTGGAGTGACCACAAACGCAGGTTTCTCCCCGCCGCGCCCCGCCGCGCAGCGTCACCGCCAGCGCTGCGTGACCGTGGCGACGTCGGCGACCACCTCGGCGATGGCGGAATCGTGGGCGGCGACGATCGGATCGTGGCGGGTCCGCGAGTCGGACGAGGACGGACGCTGGGACCGGGAGACGAGCAGCACGTCGCGGCGGCAGGCGCTCAGCGGCATCGGGATGACCTCGATGTCGGGATCGGTCGACAGCGAGGACTCGGGGATCATCGCCACGGCCAGACCCGCCGAGATCATCCGGTTGATGGCCGCATAGTCGTCCATCCGCATCCCCACCCGCGGCTCGAAGCCCGCGGCGAGGCAGAACGACCGGACCACCTCGTCGATGGCGTCACCGGGATCGATGCTGAACGCCCAGGTCTGGGACACGAGCGCGGTGAGATCGGGCAGACCGTGGGCGTCGACGGCGATGGGGCCGATGGACTTCGGCGCGCACAGGAACAGCCCTTCGGAATACAGATGGTCAGCGCTCAGCGTCGCCGGGATCCAGGTCCGGTCGATATCGGTCGAGACGAGCAGCGCGAGGTCGAGGTCACCGGACTCGAGCCGGGACACGAGCTTCGCATGCTCGTCCATCGTCACGTCCAGAGCCGCGGTGAGCACCTCGGTCCCCTCACCGGCGACCGCCTCGTCGCGGGTGAGCCAGCGGGGGCGGACCTGCAGCTGATCGTGCAGGGGCGGGATCACACGGGCGCCGACGGTGGGCACCGCGCCGATCCTGACCGGCACGGCCTGCGACTCCCGCCACAGGGCCACCTCGGTGCCGAGCCGTTCGCAGAGTCCGAGGATCTCCACGGCTCGCGAGACGACGAGGCTGCCCACGGTCGTCGGATGCGATCCGCGCGGAGTGCGTTCGATGAGTGTGGCGCCGAGGCTGCGTTCGAGGTTGCGCAGATGATGATTGACCGTCGGCTGGCTCCACTGCAGGTCCGCAGCCGCCGCGGCCACGGATCCGGCCGACGCGACGGCGCGCAGAGCGGTGAGCCCGCGAGTGTCCAGAGGTTCCATTGCTCTCCCCTCTCCAGTTCAATACTGACTATAGAGCAATCGAGGAAAGTTGCTATTCTCCTCGCCCTGCTCGCCTCCCTAGTGTGGAACCATGACCGTGCACCACGATTCCCCCTTCACCCCGGCCCCGCACTCCCACCCGGAAACCGCGCCGCATCCCACCGAGGCGCAGTCCCGCGCCCCCTACGCCGAAGCGCTGGCGCACGCGGCCGACCGCAATTCGCTGTTCCTGTCCACGCCCGGACACGGAGGCACGGATGAGGGAATCTCCGCAGGTCAGGCCGAATTCTTCGGCGAGCACACCCTCTCCCTGGACATCCCCCCGCTCTTCGACGGCATCGACCTCGGCTCACACACCCCGAAGGACGAAGCCCTGCACCTGGCCGCCGAGGCTTGGGGCGCGCGGCGGACCTGGTTCCTCACCAACGGCTCCTCGCAGGGCAATCGCATGGCGGCCCTGGCCATCGCCGGCCTCGGCCGCGGCATCGTCGCTCAGCGCAGCGCCCATTCGAGCTTCATCGACGGCATCGTGCTGGCCGGGCTCAACCCCGCCTTCGTCAGCCCGAACGTCGACGAGGCCAACGGCATCGCCCACGGCGTCACCCCCGAAGCCCTGGACCGGGCCATCCGCAGCCATACGGAGCCCGTCACCGCCGTCTACCTCGTGACCCCGAGCTATTTCGGTGCCGTCGCCGATGTCGAGGCCCTCGCCGAGGTGGCCCACGCCGCCGGTGCGGCGCTGATCGTCGACGCCGCCTGGGGCGCGCACTTCGGCTTCCACCCCGACCTGCCCGCCTCCCCGGTGACCCAGGGGGCCGACATCGTCATCATGAGCACGCACAAGCTGGCCGGTTCGCTCACTCAGTCGGCGGTGCTCCACCTCGGCGACACCGAACTCGCCGACCGGCTCGAGCCGGCGCTGGCCCAGGCCTTCATGATGACGGCGTCGACCAGTGAGAACGCCCACCTGCTGGCCTCGATCGATCTGGCCCGCCGCGCACTCATGACCTCGGGCGAGGCGATCAGCGAATCGCTGGACAACATCCGCTGCGTCCGCGCCCAGCTCGAGGCCACCGAACGCTACCACCTGCTCTCGGGCGAGTTCTTGGGCTATGCCGATGTCGTCGACATCGACCCCTTCCGCCTGCCCATCGACATCACCGCCACGGGACTCGACGGGCACACGGTGCGCAAACGCCTGGCCGAGGACTTCGACATCTTCCCCGAGATGTCGACGGCCACCACGCTCGTCGCCCTCATCGGCATCGGCAAGTCCCCGGATATCGAACGGCTCATCGACGCCCTCGAGACCCTGCGCCTCGACACCGCCGCCCACGCCGAGGCCGGGACCACGAGTTCGCTTCCGCCGCTGCCGACCCCCGGTCGGCTCGCGCTGACGCCGCGCGCGGCCTATTTCGCCGAGTCCGAACTCGTCCCCGCCGCCGAGGCGGTCGGTCGGGTCAGCGTCAGCTCGCTGGCTGCCTACCCGCCGGGCATTCCCAATGTTCTGCCCGGCGAGGAGATCACCGTCGAGACCATCGACTTCCTCCAGACCGTGGCCGCCAGCCCCTCGGGTCATGTCCGCGGGTCCGCCGACGCCGAATTACAGCATTTCCGCGTGACGAAATTCTGACGACTTCCCGCGGTGCCGGTCGGCGACGAACCGCACCGTCGAGCGCCCCGGAGATCACTCAGCGTTCACCCGCGCAGGCCGTTGTCCCGACTGGGGACAACGGCTTCGTCGGTTCCTGAGAATTCGCTGCACCGTCCGCCGGAGGACTGCTCGTCTGCCATATTCATTTATGTGATGCCGATCACGAAGTTTATTGACATGCCCGATCGATCAGGCAAGGATATTTCGCGCTGTTCGAAACCGAACGCCTCGCCTTCGGGCCAGTCTCGGAGGCCATGAATCTGTCGAAATGAGGACCCACTCATGACAACTGAACATGCTGAACCCGCCGCGGAGGGCAACAGGCCCTCGCGCAGAGTGCGGAAGGCGATGAAGAAGCGGCTCGAAGAGGAGCACTGCATCCTCGTCGAACCCAAGTCGATTCGCACCGCGATCGGGGGAACCACCGTCGGCAACTTCATGGAGTGGTTCGATTTCGGTGTCTACGGCTACCTCGCCGTGACCATGACCTCGGTCTTCACCGAAGGCATGGACCGTCAGATGGGTCTGCTCGTGACCCTGCTCGGATTCGCCGTCTCCTTCCTCGTCCGCCCGCTCGGAGGCATGGTGCTCGGACCGCTCGGCGACAAGGTCGGCCGCCAGAAGGTCCTGTTCTTCACGATGGCGACCATGGCCACCGCCACCGCACTCATCGGCGTGCTGCCGACCGCGGCACAGGTCGGCCTGTGGGTCATCGTCCCGCTCTACCTGCTCAAGATGATCCAGGGCTTCTCCACCGGCGGCGAGTACGCCGGCGCCACGACCTACGTCTCGGAGTTCGCGCCCGACAAGTCCCGCGGGTACTGGGCCTCGTGGCTCGATGTCGGTTCCTACCTCGGCTTCGCCGCCGGTGCCGGAACCGTGGCCATCACGACCGTCATCTCCACGTCCATCGCCGGCGAGAACGCCATGCTCGACGGCGGCTGGAGGATCCCGTTCCTCGTCGCCATCCCCCTCGGTGCCGTCGCGATCTGGTTCCGCCTGAAGATCCCCGAGACCCCGAGCTTCGAAGCCAACGAGGACGCGGGACTCATCACGAAGGACAAGGACGACCAGTACGCCCGTCACGGCCTCCTCGGCGTCGTCCGCCACTTCTGGAAGGAGATCCTGCTGGGCATCGCGATCGTCGCCGGTTCGCAGACGGTCGGCTACGCGCTCACGAGCTTCATGCCCACCTATCTCGAGGAGACCGTCAAGGTCTCGAACGTCCAGGCCGCCGTGGCCACGATCCCGGTGCTCGTCATCATGTCGCTCTGCCTGCCGCTCATCGGCAGGCTCTCGGACAGGATGGGCCGCAAGTTCGTCTTCATGGTCGCCTCGGGTGCGACGATCGTCCTCATCGTCCCGGCCTTCGCGGTCATGCAGATCGGCACGATGACAGCGGTGATCATCGCCCTGTTCATGGTCGCGATCCCCGCCGGCTTCTACATCGCCTGCCTCGCCTCGACGCTGCCGGCGCTGTTCCCGACTGCCTCTCGCTACGGTGCGATGGGCCTGACGTTCAACCTCGGTGTGTCCCTGTTCGGCGGCACCACCCCACTGTTCGCACAGGCGCTCATCGACGTCACGGGCAACTCGTACATGCCGGCGTTCTACATCATGTTCTTCTCCGTGATCGCCTTCATCGCCGTGTGCTTCATCAAGGAATCCGCCCGCCGTCCGCTCCTCGGGTCCTTCCCGACGGTGGAGACGCGCGAGGAGGCCGTCGAGCTCGTGGCCGGGCAGGACGACAACCCCGATCTCGACCCGGACACGATGCCGATCCCGGTCATCCACGGCGCGTGAGGTCGAACGCGGCTGCCGGAGTTCGATCCGTCGTCACGGCTCCCGGGCTTCGGCGCGCTTGAAGTAGTGGAGGTTGTCGACGACGAGCTCCCTCGCCTCACCGGTTCGACCCGACTCGATGAGATCGACGAGGTCGATGAGCTGGCGCGCCGACTCGGCGTCGACGACGGCGGCGTCCTGACGCGCGGCGAAGACGCGGGACTGGTCGCGCAGCCGCAGGCTGATCTCAGCGGCCCGGCGACCGAGGCCGAACTCCAGCAGGTGCTCGTGGAAGACACGATCTGCGGTCATGAACCCGGTCGTGTCGTCATCGGTGGCACTGGCCAGGGCGTCCTCGGCGTGCCCGCGCAGATCCTCAAGCTGCGGTGCCAGCCGCTCGGGGTCCTCGACGGCCCGAGCGCACAGGGCCTCGACCGCGGGCCCGGCCAGCAGCGCCCGGATGTGGACGATCTCCTCGAGATCCTCGCGCGTGACCGGCACGAGGCGGAACCCGCGGTTCGGCACGGCCTCGACGGTGCCCTCGGCGACCAGCGACATCATGGCCTCTCGGACCGGGCTCAGCGAGATCCCCAGCTGCTTGGCCAATCCGGCCGCGGAGTAGATCGTCTCCTCGTCGAGGTCGCCGGTGGTGATCGCATGTCGGATCACCACGAGGGCATGCTCCCTCAATGACGGAGCCGACTCGGGTCTCGCCGGGGCCGACTCGGGGCGCGAAGGTGCCGATGCCGGCTTCGTCCGGGCGGGTGATTCGCTGCTGATCACTTCTCTCCTTCGATGACTATTGACAGCATAACCGCGAAGTCTCACGCTTGAGGGAAGTAATCGGTTATCGACTACCGCTCTCCGAGGGGCTGTCGCACCCGTCGTGGTCGGTCCGCTGACCCTGTCGTTCCTGCGATGAAGGAGGAACCCATGTCCCACGATCCGCTGCTCCAGCCGTTCACGCTGGGCCCGGTGCACTTGAAGAACCGGATCGTCTCCACCGCCCATGAGCCCGCGTACACCGAGCTCGGCATGCCCAAGGACCGCTACCGCCTCTACCATCGGGAGAAGGCGCGCGGCGGCGTGGGCCTGACCATGACGGCCGGCTCGGCCACCGTGTCGAAGGACTCCCCCGCTGCCTTCGGCAACGTCGATGCGTCCACCGACGAGGTGGTGCCCTGGCTGTCGGCGATCGCCGAGGACTGCCATGCGGAGGGGACGGCCGTGATGATCCAGCTGACCCACCTGGGTCCGCGGAACTCGAACTTCACCGCCGACTGGCTGCCGCTCATCTCTGCCGGGCGCCACCGCGAGCCCACGCACCGGTCCTTCACGAAGGCGATGGAGGACTTCGACATCGAGCGGGTCGTCGACGACTTCGCGGCGGCCACGGCGAGGATCAGGGCCGCCGGATTCGACGGTCTCGAGTTCCTCCACACCGGGCACCTCATCGACTACTTCTTCGCCTCCCGGTTCAACGACCGCGAGGACGAGTACAACGGCGACCTCACGGCCCGACTGCGCTTCCCGCTGCGCATCATCGACGCCATGCGCGCCGAGGCGGACGGCATGGCCCTCGGCGTGCGCATGTCGGTGCTCGAGCAGGTCGACGACGGCCTGACCGAGGACCTCGCGGTCGAGGCGCTGAGTGAGTATGCCGCGCATGGGATCGACTTCCTCAACCTCAACGTCGGCACCATCAGCTCCGACCGCGAACTCGCCGAGGCGATACCGGGCATGGGCACTCCCTCGGCCCCGTGGCTCGAGACCTGCCGCCGGATCCGTGAGGCCATCGACATCCCCGTCCTCCACGCCGCCCGCATCTCCGATGCCGCGACCGCCAGGTTCGCCATCGAGGACGGGTGCCTCGATCTCGTGGGCATGACCCGGGCACAGCTGGCCGACCCCTATCTGGTGAGAAAGATCGAGGAGAAGCGCGAGGACGACATCCGCCCCTGCGTGGGCGCGAACATGTGCCTGGATTCCATCTACACCTCGGGAGCGGCGACCTGCATCCACAATCCCGCCAGCGGCAGGGAGGCCGACCTGCCCCAGGAGGTCCCCCACGATGCCGGCGAGAGCCCCAAGCACGTCGTCATCGTCGGTGCCGGACCTGCCGGGCTCGAGGCCGCCAGGGTCGCCGCCCTCCGCGGGCACCGAGTCACGCTGCTCGAGGCCGATGACGCTCCCGGCGGGCAGGTTCGCATCGCCGCCCGTTCACAGCGCCGCCGCGATCTCATCGGCGTCATCGACTGGCGCGTCCAGCAGTGTCAGAAGCACGGTGTCGATCTGCGGCTGAATGCCTTCGCCGAGGCGGCCGAGGTCCTCGATCTCGAACCCGATGTCGTCATCGTCGCCACCGGTGGGATCCCCGACGCCGGCTATCCCTTCCGGGAGGAGGGCCCGTCCTTCGACGTCTGGGACGTCATGGATGATCGACTGCGGTCGAAGCAGCGGGTGCTCGTCTTCGACGATCACGGGTTCTATCCCGCCCTCGACGCCGTCGAACGCCTGGCCCGGGCCGGTCAGCAGGTGACCTATGTCAGTCCCGAGCGCACGATCGGCATCGATGTCGGGTCGATGAATTCCCCGGCCTATCTGCAGGTGTTCTCCGAGTTCGGGGTCGAGGTCCGCCTCGGCGAGCGATTGGCTGAGAAGCCGCGGATCGACGGTGCGCAGATCGTGGCGCGCCTGCGCCACGAGTATTCGGATCGGGTGGAGGAGCTGACCACCGATGCCGTGGTCGTCGACTTCGGGACCGCACCTAACGATGAGGTCTACTTCGCGCTCAAACCCCGGTCGAGCAATCACGGGGCGACCGATCTCGACGCGTGGGTCCGCGGGCGAGCGCAGCCCGATGACGGATCGGATGCGGGGTTCCGGCTCTATCGCATCGGGGACGCCGTCGCCTCTCGCAATGTCCATGCGGCCGTGCTCGAAGGGCTGCGGGTGGGGATGGGACTGTGATGGCGGGCAGTCGAATCTGCACGAGCGTGGACTATCACACGGCCGGTGAGCCCTTCCGCATCATCGCCGACCCTCCGGCCGAGGTCCCCGGTGCCACGGTGGCCGAGAAGCGCGCCCGTGCGGTGCCGGGCTCAGCCGTCGACGATCTGCGGCGGCTGCTGAGCTTCGAACCGCGCGGTCATGCGGACATGTACGGCGGCTTCATCACCGCGCCCGACGATGACGGCGCCGATTTCGGGGTGCTGTTCTGGCACAAGGACGGCTTCTCGACCGCCTGCGGTCACGGGACGATGGCGCTGGGGGCATGGGCCGTGGAATCCGGGCTCGTGGCAGCCGAGCCTGCGGGGATCACCGAGGTCACGATCGATGTGCCCTCGGGGCGCGTGCGTGCGCAGGTGCACACGGAGTCGACCGGACGGGTGACCTCGGTGGATTTCGTCAATGTGCCCAGCCGACTCATCGCCACGGCGATCACGGTGTCCACGAGCCGCGGATCGGTGACGGTCGACCTCGCCTGGGGCGGGGCGCTCTATGCCCTCGTCGACGGCGACGGTCTCGGACTCGACGTCGTGCCCGAGGGCCTCGGCGGGCTCATCGACCTCGGGCGCGAGATCAAGGCCGCACTGGCCGGCCATCCGCAGACTGCGCATCCGGTGGATGAGCGTCTGTCGGGGGTCTACGGCACGATCTTCGTCAATCGCTTCGGCACGGCGGACACCGGTGCGCTGCACCAGCGCAATGTCGCGGTCTTTGCCGACGGTCAGGTCGACCGCTCGCCGTGCGGTTCCGGCACAGCCGCCCGCATCGCCGCACTGCATTCCTCAGGGGAGCTCCGGCCAGGGCAGACACTCATCCACGAGTCGATCATCGGCACGCGCTTCCTTGCCCGGGTACTCGAGGACACAGCCGAGGTGGTCGTCCCGATCATCGCAGGCACCGCGCACCGGGTCGCGAGCACGAGCTTCGAGATCGATCCGCGTGATCCCCTCGTGCCCGGGTTCGTGCTGAGGTGAACTGCATGCTTCGTTGACGACGTCGAATGCACGTCTCAACGACGAGGTCGGCCACCGGGACCGACACGCCGCGGCCCACGTCTCAGAGGCAACGCAAGTTGCGAATAGAATGGCAGGTGTAATCCAGATCACATTTCGAGGGAGTGGGTGTGGGCAAGTACATCCTCCGGCGTGTGTTGCTGATGATCCCGATCGTCCTCGGTGTCGCCACCCTGTCCTTCATCCTCATGAAGCTCGCCCCCGGGGATCCCGCCGCCGCGTATCTCGGCGACAAAGCCACCCCGGAGAACGTCGCCCAGCTCCGTCACGCCTGGGGTCTCGACGAGCCGATGATCATCCAGTACTTCCAGTTCCTCGCAGGACTCCTCGTCGGTGACTTCGGACAGTCATTCATCTTCCAGACCTCTGTGGTCGAACTGCTCAGGCTGCGGATGCCGGCGACGCTGCTGCTCATGCTCGTCTCCCTGGTATTCGCCGTCGTCATCTCCGTCCCGCTGTCCCTGTGGGTGGCCGCGAGACGGTCGGCTACCTCGGCGATCGTCTCCCGGGTCTTCGCCGCCACGGTCCAGGGCATGCCGGCGTTCTTCGTCGGCACACTGCTCATCCTCGTCCTCGGAGTGAATCTGGGGATCTTTCCGGTCGGAGGCTACGGCAGCAGCCTCGGCGAGCACCTCTACTCCCTCGTCCTGCCCGGCCTTGCGGTGGCGCTGACGATCTGCCCCGTGCTCATCCGCAGCCTCACGGCGGCACTGAACGAATCGATGTCGGCCGAGTACACGAACTTCGCCCTGTCGAAGGGACTGAGCAGGAAGAGGACCGTGATCGACTACGCCTTCCGCAACGCAGGCATCACGGGCATCTCGATCCTCGGCATTCAGGTCGGCCACCTCGTCGGGGGCGCCCTCGTCGTCGAGAACGTCTTCGCGATCCCCGGCGTCGGCTCGCTGCTCATGGAGGCCGTCCTCGCCCGCGACTACGACGTCGTGCAGGCGCTGACGGTGATCTTCGGCGTGCTCGTCGTCCTCGTCTATCTGCTCACCGACATCGTCTACAGCGTCGTCGATCCGCGCGTGCGACTGGGGGCGTGATGAGCGAACCGATGACGACTCCCACAGCCGCCGGATCCGGCGGCAAGCCTCCTCGGACACGTGGTGGCACGGCCTCTCGGGCGATCCCGACCGCACGGTTCGCTCTTCCTCTGCCTGCGTTCCTGCGCCGGCACAACCTGCAGCTGTGGATCGGTGCGATCATTCTCGGTGCGATGGTGC
>DWZN01000231.1 GCA_019117545.1 Candidatus Brevibacterium intestinavium | reverse complement strand
CCCTTGTTCCGCGCCGAGGCCCACAGGGTTCCGAAGTCGTGCATGCCTGCGAAGAACACCGTTCCGATGGTCACCCACAGCAGCGCCGGCAACCAACCCCAGATCACCGCGATGGCGGGGCCGACGATCGGTGCGGCACCGGCGACCGAGGTGAAGTGGTGGCCCCAGAGGATGTACTTGTTCGTCGGAACGTAGTCGACGCCGTCATGGAGTTCATGCGCGGGCGTGGTGAATGTGTCTTTGAGCTTGAAGATGCTGCGTCCGAGGAACTTCGAGTACAGGAGGTAACCCGCAACGAATATGGCCAATCCGACAAGCATGATGAATAGGAAACCCATGAGGCTCCTCCCTTCGCAGTGCACCGCTGCTCCGCACAGAACTCACAGTTGTTTGTGGGCCGATCTTATCATTCGCTGTGAGTTGCATCGCAGTTATCTCCTCGCGGGTGCTTCGGTGCCGGTCTCGTCGGCTCCCAGCGGGAATTCGCTCTAAAGCGGGTCACCCCGAACATCGGTCGACTCATCCCGAAATGCCCGTCCCGCGGGTTCCGATGTCTCTCATCGAGGCGATGGCCATCGGCAGGTGGAGGGCGCCCCGTCCAAGCTTCGAGTACCGGCCACGGATCCGTGCTTTTCGCCCTAGTCGACGCGCCGAATGTCCCAGCTGGGATCCGTCGTGCAGGTGCGCGGGTGGCAGGTCATGAACAGGGCGTATCCTTCGTCGCTGACATGATGGAACCGGCCGGTCAGGTCCGAATCGATCACTGCGCCGCGGGTGTCGATCGACGCAGCGTCCCCGACCGAGTCACTCACTTCGTCGCGGTCGTCCGTCGACGCAGCAACATCCCCTTCGACATCGACGAAGAACCGACCGTCATACGCCCCGGATATCCCGTTGATGAAACGGTTCCGCACCTCGGTGACGTCGACGCCGGACTTCGTCCGTTCGAGCACAATGGGCGACCCGAGCCTCTGGCTGTCTGGGTCGGGAGTGCTGTCGCACATCACCGTGGACCCTTCCGCTGTGCACTGGCTGAGCCTCTTGCCGATCGAGCCCAGGCTTGCGCCGCTGGCTGCATCGACGATCTCGGTGCCGTCGCTCCAGTTGACGATGAGCATGCCTGCTTCGAGCATGACGGTTCCGGGATGTTCGCCGTCCCTGACCTTCGCAGAATCCCAGATGACGTCCTTGCCCTTGGCCAGGTCGAGCAGCTGCCCCTCTTCGAGTTCTCTTTCGGCTCCGCTTCCGCTCGACTTCCGCACCAGCACGGAATCCTCGCCGAGGCTGACCGGGCCGACTCCCTCCTGAGTCCACACCTTCTTCGGCTTCGACGGTGAGGAGTAGTCGACGAGAACGGTTCTCTCGGAGTCCTTGTCGCTGACTTCGACGGCCGCGTGCGTGCTGGTCGAAACGTGCACGTCGACATCGCCGTCGTCGCCACCGAGGGGGTGGAACGATTCGAGGTCACCGGTCTTTCCGTCCATCGACGCGACGCCGCTCCTGCCGGCCGACTTCGCTCCCATGAGGAGTGAGAACCCGTCGGAGGCCTCGATGATCGACGGATTGCCGTAGAGCCGGAAGACCGGGTCGACGGGCTGTCCCGCTCTGGTCTTCAGCTCCGTGGACTGATCAAGGGCCCAGATCGGGTCCGCAGTGTCAGCCTCGACCGCAGCGACGACGGGGTCTTCATACGCCCTTCTGGCCCCTGCGATGATGACCGATTCGTCGGCCAGTGCGACTCCGTTGACGCGCCGGAGATCGAGGGAGTCGATTCCGGTCGAGTCCGCAGCACTCGATGGGAGCGGGTCGCTCAGGGTGAGCGGCTGGGCGCCCGCCTCGGTGCGGCGATCCAGGCCCGCGTCCGACTCAGCCGCATGGAAACCGCACTTCGCCCCGTCCTCGGCGCAGGAGACGAGATAGTCCTCAGTCATGGCCCGAGCGGCTCCCACCATGTCCTCCGCACGAACCTCACCCGCGCGGTCCAGGGCCTGGAAGCGGTCGTTGTCGTCGGTCTCGTCCTTGACGACGACCGTGTCGCCGAAGACATCGACGATCTCCCAGTGGCTGCTCTCCGTGCCCGAACCATAGGGCGAGGAACGCTCGATGCCCCCGTCGGAGGCGTCTGCGGTGGTCAGCTGCCCGTCTTCGGCGCAGGCGATCATCGTCGAGCTCGCCGCGCAGCTGGTGGAATCCTCGAGGTCTTCCGCCGCCGAGCCGTCTTCGATCTCGATCAGTTCATTCGAGGGACCGGCTGTGGTTTCGCCCGCATCGGCGCGGACGACGGCGTAGTCCCCCGCGGCCGCCTGAACTCTCGCGCTGTCGAATCTGTCGGTGAGGTCCCAAACCGACTCGCCCTTCTGGGCACCGAGGCCTCTGGGGACCGCGTTCTCCTTCCGCTCCGGACCCTCGTCCGTGTACAGCAGATCGACATCGGTCGACGGTTCCACAACGACCGTATCCGCGTTCAGAGCGGTGGGCCACACATCGTCCTTCGTCCAGCGGGTGCTTCCCGATTCCCCGTCGATCGTCCACGTCGT
>DWZN01000230.1 GCA_019117545.1 Candidatus Brevibacterium intestinavium | reverse complement strand
AAGCGCGGCGAAGGCGGCGGCATCTTCCTCCACGGCAGTGCCGAACTCGCCCGAAGGCTCTCCGATGCCCGCCTCATCGACCGGTACAACCTGCTGGTCTTCCCGGTGCTCCTGGGCGCAGGCAAGAGCCTGTCCAGCCGGGGCGACAACGATATGCGGCGGCTGCGAGAGTCAGACAGCTGCTCGAACGGGGTGACGAAGCTCGTCTACGAGGTCGGATCCTGAGCGGGATCGAGCGCGATCACCTCGTGTCGAACAAGGCGCTCGACGAACATCTCGACGTCTTCGGCAGCCGGGGTCTGCCACCGGCACCCGTCGAGCCAGAACCGGCCCGACGACGGCCGCGGACAGCACCACTGGTGCATCTCCTAGGATGAGAGCTATGAGCTTCGATCACCGGTGGAACCAGGTACGCAGGGCCAATCCCGAGCATTCGGCCAACTACGCGCAGATGTGGCGCAAACGCGCCGCCGCGGGCCACGACATCGGGGGAGAGGCCCGCTTCGTCAATGCGATGGCCCCGCGCGAGGCCCGCATCCTCGATGCCGGCTGCGGGACCGGCCGAGCCGGGGGCCTGCTCCTGAGCGAGGGACACACCGTCTTCGGCGTCGACCTCGACGAATTCCTCATCTCCGTCGCCGAGGAGGACTTCCCGGCAGGTCAATGGCACACCGGTGACCTCGCCGACTTCGATTTCGCCGCCGCGGGGATCACCGAGATCGATGTGGCCTTCTGCGCCGGCAATGTGCTCGCCTTCTTGGACCCGGCCTCACGCCGACAGACGCTGGGCAACATCAAATCGGCCCTCAAACACGGTGGTCGCCTCGTGTCCGGTTTCGGTGCCGGTCGCGGCTACGACTTCGACGACTTCGCCGAGGACATCAAGGCCACCGGAATGTTCATCGACCTCAAGTTCTCCACCTGGGAACTCCACCCCTTCGAGGCCGACAGCGACTTCCTCGTCCTCATCGCCGAGAGGCTCTGAGGACCACGATGGGCCAGGCGGCTTCGGGGCCGGTCGAAACCTGGTCCGTCGCGAACTAAGCTGACACCGAGCCCATCCGATAACCGACGATCCACCCGAGATCCGACTGAGGAGAATCCATCATGATTTTCATCGTTGTGAAGTACGACGTGAAGCCCGACAGCGTCGACGAGTTCCCCGAGGCGGTGCGCGCCTTCACCGAGGCGACCCGCGCAGAACCCGGGAACCTCTTCTTCGAATGGTCGAAGAGCCTGGAGAACCCGAACGAGTACGTTCTCGTCGAGGCATTCACCGACGAAGGCGCGGAACCGCACGTCAAGAGCGATCACTTCGCCGCCGGACTCGAAGCCATGCGTCCGCACCTGGCCTCGACGCCGAAGATCATCTCGCGCAAGATCGACGGCGAGGGCTGGGACGAGATGGGCGAACTGAAGATCGACTGACCCGCACAGCCGCACCCTCACCAGGGCCCCTGGAGCTCCTCCAGGGGCCCTTTCGACATCGACAGCCGGTCCGGGTCGGAATAGACTCCTCCCCATGGCGACCAGAGCAGCGAATGTGCAGGCGATCGAGACGGCCCTCGGCGAACCCTGGTCGACCATCCGCGCTCGCCTCGAGGCCGCGGGCGGGGCCTCGGCGAGCCACAAGGAACTCGCCGAGGCCCTCGGCCCGCAGTTCGACGGCATCGTCGACAGACACGAATGGTGGGTCCAGGGCGCGGTCGTCGCCTACGAACAGGAGATCGGCAGGAGGGTGCCCGGTCAGCGCGCCGACGGCACCTTCGACGTCGCCGTCTCACGCACCCTCACCGGTGACCGGGACGAGGTGATCGCCGGTTTCGCCGAACTCATCGACGACCGTCCACCGCAGGGTCTCAGCCCGGACGCGGGCGTGGAACTGACGGACCGGCCGCGTCGGTCGCGGACCCAGAAGCGCTCCTTCTGGCGCGCGGGCCTCGAAGACGGGACGAGATTCGAAGCCGCCGCCGAGGCGAAGCCCGCCGACCGCACCCTGCTCGTCCTCACCGTCTCCAGGCTGCCCGACGCCGCAGCGGTCGAGGAATGGAGAGCGCACCTCAAGGACCTCATCGGTCAGGTGAGCCCGATCGATTCCGATCGCCCTGCCTGAGCCGACCGCTCAACCGGCGATGATCGGATTCCAGGTGCCCAGCACGTGGGCGGCGACGATGGCGAGCACACACACGACCAGGGCCGAGACCACTGCGGCGACGTCCCGGACTGCGAACGTCGAACGCCTGCGCCACGTGCGTCCGGGACGACCGAAGGCACGGCCCTCCATCGCCATCGCCAGTGTCGTCGCCCGCCTGATCGAGACCACGAGCAGAACGAAGACAGCGCTGAACAGACTCCTCGTGCGCCGAGCGAGCGAACCGCCGGCCATCCCTCTGGCCCGCCTGGCCATCGCCAGCACCTGCCACTCGCTGACCAGCAGGCCCAGCAGCCGACCGGCGGCGAGCACGGAGACGACCACGACCTCCGGCAGCCGCAGATGCTGGATGAGGGCATCGGAGAGATCGCGCGGATCGATCGTCGAGGCGAGCACGATGAGCGGTATCGCCAAGGCGAGAGCGCGCACGAAGATCGCCGCGGCCGCGCTCAGCGATCCCGTGGTCATGAGGACGGGACCGACGTCGATGACGACCGTCCCGGTCTTCTCCGCAAGTATCGCCGTGCCCCATGCCGCCATCAGGGCCCCGGCCGGCAGGAACCACAGTCGTTTGAGGGCTGCGGTGAGGTCGAGGCCTGTGGCAGGCAGTCCGAGAAGGCAGAACAGGAGCACCACACCGGCGGAGACGACGTCGATGCTCAGCAGCGCCCCGACCATGAGGATGAGGGCCATGGCGATCTTCGTCAGCGGATTGCACCTGACCACCGCCGTGGTGCGCACCACGGGAATGAGCTGACCGGGATCCTCGACGCCGACTTCGGCGGAGGAGCGCCTGCGTGCGAGCTGCTCACTCACCGCGACCACCTGCCGGTGCCTGCGCCGATGCGGGGGTCGAGAACGCGCCGAGATCGACCCGTCTGGCCCCGATCGCATCGAGGAAGGCACGGTCGTGACTGACGGCGACGACCGCCGAGCCGCGGCCCAGTGCGTCGAGGAACAGCTCGACCAGCCCGGCCCAGGTCAGGGCGTCCTGACCGAAGGTCGGCTCATCGACGATGAGGACCTGCGGTCGGGGAGCGAGCATGGCCGCCACCGACAGGCGACGCTTCTCTCCTCCGGACAGGCTCTGCGGGTGCGCCCCGGCCAGGTCATTCAAACCGAGCACATCGAGCAGCTGCCCGACGCGGTCGTCGACCTCGGCCCTGGACCACCCGGCCAGGTGCGGGCCCAGTCTCAGCTCGGCGGCCACCTCGGCGGTGAGGAACTGATGGGCCGGTTCCTGGAAGACCATGCCGATGCGCGGTGCCAGCAGCGCCGAGGGCCAGGCGAAGGGCCGGACCTGCCCGGTCTTCCCCCGCAGCGCCGGTTCGGCAGTCACCTGACCCGCGAACTCGGGCAGCAGGCCGGCCAGCGTCAGAGCGGTCGTGGACTTGCCGGCTCCATTGGGGCCGACGATCCCCACGGCCTGTCCGGCCCGGACGGTGAGGTCGATGCCGGCGGCCGCCGGTGCCTTCGCACGCGGACGGGACACCGCCAGGCTCTCGGCCCGCAGCAGCACCTCGCCCTCTTCGTCGTCGGTTCCCGAACCCGGAGCCGCCTCGACGGTGGGTTGGGCCCGCGCTTCGGCCGGCGCGTTGGGACCGGTCGGCACCCAGATGCCGCAGCCGATGAGCGCGGCCGTCAGTCCCGGGTCTGAGAAGACGCTCTGCGGCGACCCCTCGGCGACCAGGCCCTCACGTCCGAGCACGATGACGCGGTCGACGTGGTCGAGCCACAGGCCGACCCGGTGCTCGACGACGACCATGGTCGCCGAGTTAGCCGCCTGGACGGAGAGAACGGCGTCCCTGATCCCACCGGCCGAGTCCGCGTCGATATTCGCCGTGGGTTCGTCGAGGATGATCACCTGCGGAGACATCGCATGGATCCCGGCCAGGGCCAGGCGCTGCTTCTGTCCTCCGGACAGGGCCGCCGTCGGATGGTCGAGCCGCAGATCGAGACCGAGCGCGGCCAGCGATTCGCGGATCTGGGAGTCGATGGTCTCGGCGGGCAGGCCGAGGTTCTCCATTCCGAAGGCGACGTCGTCGCCGACCCGGGAGAAGATCACCTGCGATTCGGGGTCCTGCAGGACCAATCCGGTCTCACCTCGGTGCGGGTCCGGGCCGGTGTCGCCGACGAGCAGCTCACCGTTTGGGGTGCCGGACTCCTCGGGCAGGACACCGGCCAGCGCGTGCAGCAGCGTGGATTTGCCCGCTCCGGACGGGCCGAGCAGGAGGACCTTCTGCCCGGCGGGGATGTCGAGATCGAGCGGACCGACGGCCGGCTCATCGCGGTCGGCGTGGGTCCACGAATACCCGCGCGCCGTGATCGGCAGACCCATCAGCGCAGACGACCGGAGGCGAACGAACTCAGCGCCCCGGTCCTCGCGATCGCACGGTAGGCGTACCAGGCCCCGATGCCGGAGAGGACGAGACCGGACACGATCGCACACACCGCGTAGATCGCCTGGTAGCCGAACTGCCATTCGGCGTTGTACATGATGTTCTCGCTCACGGCCATGAAGGCTGCGGCCAGCATGCCCGAGGCCGCAGTGATCCAGAGCGTGAACCGCTTGTACCCGAAGGCCGCGAAGACGAGTTCGGCACCGAGGCCCTGGAGCAGCCCGGACAGCAGCACGGTGGCGCCGAAGTGGGAACCGAGGACCGCCTCGACGACAGCAGCGATGAGTTCGCACAGGAGCGCGGCACCGGGTTTGCGGATGATCGCACCGGCCAGGGGCCCGGCGAGGACCCACAGGCCCGCGATGAGGCCGATCGAGGGAGGGAAGGCCTGGACCGCGAGTTCGAGGACCTTCCAGCTCAGCGCCAGCACCCAGAACACGAGCCCGACGGCGATGCCGAGCACGGCGGTGGTGACGTAGTCGACGACGCGCCACTTCTTCGTCTTCGGCGCCAGGGTGTGGACCGGCGCGGTCGACGGCGTGGAATTCGGCGTGGTGGTTTTCGGCATTGTGCCTCCTCGGATCAAGGAGGGGTAGAAGAGTCTCGACTTCCTTCGGCGGTACTGACCGCATCAGGTTCGAGGGTCTGCAGCTTCACCTGCACTCTCAGCGCCCCTGACGGCGCTCCCCTGTCGTAGCCACCACTGTACCCCAGGCGACGGGGATTGCCAGGCGGCGGCAGGTGATGGCAGGGCGGCGGCACGATCGGTCGATTCCGTTGTCAGAAATTCACCTGTCGTTTCGCTGTGGGTCGTCTCTCGACAGGCGAGCTTTAATTACCGAGCAGTAGGAATGGTCGGGTGAAAACTCAACATCTCAACAGATCATTCAGCTTCGCATCGGTTCTGGCGCTGGTCACCGGGCTGGTCGCCGCGCCCATCCCCGCCCAGGCCGACGTGACGGAGGAGTCCGTGATCAGCGATCCCGTCCTTCAGGTCGGCGGCGATGAGACCTCTCGCAACCTGTCGTGGATGAGTGAGAGCTCCGGCGGGGGAGAGATTCGGTGGGCGAAGGCCTCAGAGGTCGACGATGGGCAGCTGCCCGCCGATGCGCAGAGTGCAGAGACCACCGACTCCGGGCTCGCCACCGATCTCAGGCGCCACTACAACCATGCGGCCATGACCGGGTTGGAACCCGACACCGAGTACGCCTATCAAGTCGGCAGCGAAGAGGACGGCTATACGCCGGTTGAGAACTTCGTCACCGGCCCCAGCGGCGGCGACAGCGAATTCCTCGTCTTCGGCGATCCTCAGATCGGCTCCGGCGGAGGGCGTCCGGACGACGCCGCCGGTTGGGAGCGAACCCTGAACTCGGCATTGGCCACAGCACAGGATCCGCGCTTCTTCTATTCCATGGGCGATCAGGTCAACATCGCGAACAGCCAGAGCCAGTACGAGCAGTACCTCGCTCCCGATGCGACCAGGACCGTCCCCCAAGCGACGACCATCGGCAACCACGATGTGGCTTCGAAGTCCTATGAGCAGCACTTCAACCGCCCGAACGTCAGCCGGGACCACGGCGGAGGAGGTGCGATCACCTCAGGAGGAGACTACTGGTTCATCGACTCAGGCGTCCTGTTCATCAACATCAACTCGAACGAACTCGATACCGACGAGCATGCTGAGTTCATCGATGAGGTCGTCGCCGAGCACGGTGACGAGGCACGGTGGAAGGTCCTCGGATTCCATCACTCGATCTATTCGACCGCAACCCACAACGATGACGCCGACGTGAGGAGACTGCGGAAGGCCATTCCTCCGGTGGCCGCCCGAAACGACATCGATCTCGTCGTCTCCGGCCACGATCACATCTACAATCGAACGTTCCTCATGGACGCCGAGGGCGAGCCGGTCGACGGGTCCGACGCCGGAATCGCTCAGGAGAAGGAGCCGGGGCAGACGATGTATCTCACACTGACCTCATCCTCGGGTTCGAAGTTCTACGATCATGTTCCGGGTCTCGAATGGGAGGCAAAGAGCGTCCACAACGACGTTCCGGCCTTCACGCGAGTGCGCGTCACCGACGGATCTCTGCGGGCGACGACCTACGAAGTGCCGACCGGGACCGACGGTCAGGTCACGGCGCAAGCCGCGTCCGAGGAGATCGACGACGTCGAGATCACCCGCGCCTCGGACGAAGCTCCGGAACCGGACGACGACGCCGATGCCGACGGTGCTGGGGCTGATGCTGACGGTGCTGGGGCTGGTGCCGGGGCTGATGGCGACGGTGCTGGTGCTGGGGCCGATGCCGCCGGCGGCGAATCCGATTCGGGCGGAGCCGGACCGAACCGGGACGGAACCGAGACAAGCGCCGATGAGGCTGACACCGCCGCGGACGCCGACGGATCCACGCCAGCGGCTGTGGACGCCGAGGCCGAGGGCGGCGAGCCGGGGGCAGGCTCGGAGTCAGATGCAGCTTCCGCCTCGAAGGACGGCGACGACCTGCCGCGCACGGGAACTGAGCTCGCACTTCCGATCGGTCTCGGCGCGGGAACGATCCTCCTCGGTGCTCTGCTGCTGGCTGCGAGCCGGCGGCGTCGGAGCGCACTGCACTGAGATCCTCCACGGCAGGCGAAAGCGCAGTCACGGTCTCGCTGCCGGAGCGGTCACCGTCGTCACGGACGACTGCGAGGGCGGTGACCGCCTCGACCTCATTGCCGGGTCGGGCAAGGCACCTGCTCAGCCGGGCGCCTTGCTGATCAGCTCGGAACCACCATCACCGGACCCTGGGCGTGGTTGAGCACCCCGCGGGAGACGGAGCCGAGCAGAGCACTCTTGACCCTCCCGCGACCCCGCGTGCCCATCACCAGCAGCTGCGCCCGGGCACTGATCTCGACCAGCGTCTGAGTGGGGTCGCCGACCGGCACCGAGGTGGACACGGACAGGTTCGGGAACTGCTCACGAAGCTTCGCCGCCTCCTTGTCCAATCCGACGGCGAGCTGCTTCTGCCGACGCGCGGAGACCTCCGAGCTGAGCTCGAGCTCGGGGTACCAGTAGAGCCATTCGTCTCCGGCCGGCAGCACCGCCACGACCTCGATCGGGGCCTCGCGCACGCCGGCCTCGGCGGCTGCGGTGAACATGGCCACTCGGCCGGAGTCCGAGCCGTCGACGGCGACGACCACGGGACCATCGGCAGCGGTCTCGGATGAGGCGCGCCTGCCGACGACGAGGGTCGGACAGTGGGCGTGGGCGGGCAGGGCGGTGGAGACGGAGCCGAGGAGGCGGCCGAGGAATCCCCCGCGTCCGCGTGCGCCGACGATGACCAGCTCGGCGGCGGAGCTGAGCGTGACGAGCACTCCGGCGGGATCGCCGGACTCCGTGCGGAAGCTCGTCTCACCGGGGTGGTCGCGCAGGAGTTCGGTCGCCTCGGCGAGGGTGCTCTCCGCCTCCCGCTTCGCCTTCTCGCCTTCGGGCTCACTGGGCATGGAAGCCATGTTCGGGTAGATCATCGTCGGCAGCGCATAGGCGGTGACGACGGTCAGTGTCGTGTTGCGCCGCTCGGCTTCGACTGCGCCGGAGCGCACGGCCAGGGCTGCGAGGTCGGAACCGTCGAAGCCGACGAGGACGCCGAGGCGTCGGTTGAGTCCGGCTTCGGACGGACGTGCTTCGGGCGGGCGGGACTGGTCAGACATCTCGAACCTCTCGATCGGGGCCTGGCCAACCCGGACGCCGACGACGGCCCCGACTGGCGGTTTCGTCAGCGTCGGCACCAGTCTAGCAAGGGCATTCTACACAGCGTAGAAAAGTATCTCGGATGAGAGTCGGGGTCTCAGATCGGGAGCAGAAGGCTCAGATCGGGAATCCCAGATGGCTGAGTGCGGCCTTGAGGATGTGCTCCTGGCCGTAGCAGAGCTCGCTCGTGATGTCTGGGCGCTGAGTCTCCTCGGGAGTCAGCCAGTCGAGGCTGAGCGCATCGGCGCGCGGGGTGCACTCTCCGCGGACCTCGAGGATGAAGCACATGGAGATCGCATGCTGGCGCGGATCGTGCAGCAGCGAAGAGCCCTCGGTGGGGAAGTACTCGGCGATGTGGAACGGTGAGATCGCCGGTGGGATGACCGGCAGCGCCATCGGGCCCAGGTCGTTCTCCGCGTGGCGCATGAGTGCTGAGCGGATGGTCTCGTGGAAGCGGATCCGACCGCCGACGACCTCCCTGCCCAGGGTCCCGTCGTCGAGGCTGCGCAGCAGCAGTCCGATGCGCTCGACATTGCCCGACTCGCCCACCCGGACCGGGATCGCGTTCACATAGGGGATCGGCATGCGTCTGCGCAGCTGGGCGTACTCCGCGTCGTCGAACCAATTCTCGTCGAAGTCCAGGGCAGTTCGAGTCATGAGGCAATCGTCCCACAACGTGGGCCGAGGCAGAAGTGCTTCGTCGGCTGTGGTGGTGAAGCAGCCCACACATCGGGTAAAGTATCTTGACGTCGAGATAAATATCCGACCGGCAGAGACCTGCCCAAGTGACGTGGCCTACAGTTGTGTCAGCACTTTCTGACCGGAACCGGTCGAGGACTATGAAGGGGTATCCATGATCGATCATGAAGTCCGCACTCATAAGAGCTCAGAGAACCTGGCTCGTGAGGATCAGCTCGCCTGGAAGATCGCGGAGGTCGCATCCGACCCGACCCCGGTCGATTCGGACGTCACCGAGATGGTCATCAACCGCGTCATCGACAACGCCTCCGTGGCGGCCGCCTCGGTGCGCCGTTCGGCTCCGATGCACGCTCGCGAACAGGCGCAGACCCATCCCTTCAGCCCCGGCGCCAGCATCTTCGGTCTGCCGCTGACCGACCGCTTCTCCCCGGAGTGGGCGGCATGGGCCAATGGTGTGGCCGTGCGCGAACTCGACTTCCACGACACCTTCCTCGCCGCCGAGTACTCCCACCCCGGTGACAACATCCCGCCGATCCTCGCCGTCGCCCAGCACAAGGGCATCGACGGCAAGGACCTCATCAACGGCGTGGCCACCGGCTACGAGATCCAGGTCGACCTCGTCAAGGGCATGTGCCTGCACGAGCACAAGATCGACCACGTCGCCCACCTCGGCCCGTCGGCCGCAGCCGGAATCGGCGCCATGCTCGGCCTGCCCACCGAGGTGACCTTCCAGGCCGTCCAGCAGGCGCTGCACGTGACCACGGCGACCCGGCAGTCGCGCAAGGGCGAGATCTCGTCCTGGAAGGCCCACGCTCCGGCCTTCGCCGGCAAGATGGCCGTCGAGGCCGTCGACCGGGCGATGCGCGGTGAGGGCGCACCGAACCCGATCTACGAAGGCGAGGACGGCTTCATCGCCTGGATCCTGTCGGGCCCCGAGGCCCGCTACACCATTCCGCTGCCCGGCAAGGGCGAGGCCAAGCGGGCGATCCTCGACACCTACACCAAGGAGCACTCGGCCGAGTACCAGGCGCAGGCGCTCATCGACCTCGCGCGCAAGCTCGGCGGGCAGATCGAGGACCTGAGCAAGATCAAGCGCATCGTCATCCACACCTCGCACCACACCCACTACGTCATCGGCACCGGTGCCAACGACCCGCAGAAGATGGACCCTGGTGCCAGCCGCGAGACCCTCGACCACTCGATCATGTACATCTTCGCGGTGGCCATGCAGGACCAGGGCTGGCACCACGAGCACTCCTACGCCCCCGAGCGCGCCGGCCGACCCGACACCGTCGAACTCTGGCACAAGATCGAGACGACCGAGGACCCGGAGTGGACCCGCCGCTACCACTCGATCGACCCGAACGAGAAGGCCTTCGGCGGCCGCGTGGAGATCGAGTTCGAGGACGGTTCGACGCTGGTCGACGAGATCGCCGTCGCCGATGCCCACCCCCTCGGCGCCCGTCCCTTCGCCCGGGCGAACTACGTCGAGAAGTTCAAGACACTGGCCGAGGGCATCGTCAGCGATTCCGAGCAGGCCCGGTTCCTCGACCTGGCCGAGAACCTCGAGAGCCTCGACGCCAAGGGCGTGGCCGAGCTGTCCTTCACCGTCGACGGACTCGCCCACAGCGGATCGAAGGGCATCTTCTGATGTTGGGCGCACAGACAACCGCGGCCGAGCGCCGCGCGAAGTTCCGCGAACTGCTCGCCGGCGATCGGATCGTCCAGTTCCCCGGCGCCATCAATCCGATCAACGCTCAGATCATCGAGCAGATCGGTTTCGAGGGCGTCTACATCTCCGGCGGAGCGTTCTCCGCGGCCATGGGGCTGCCCGACATCGGACTGACCACGATGACCGAGGTGGCCGACCACGGACGCAATATCGCCCGGGTGACGAACCTGCCGACCTTCATCGACGCCGACACCGGCTGGGGCGAGGCGATGAACGTGGCCCGCACGGTCCAGGAGTTCGAGGACGCCGGCATCTCGGGACTCCACCTCGAGGACCAGGTCAACCCGAAGCGCTGCGGTCACCTCGACGGCAAAGAGGTCGTCACCGCCGCCGAGATGACCAAGCGCATCAAGGCCGCCGTCAAGGGCCGCCGCGACGAGAACTTCGTCATCAGCGCCCGCACCGATTCCCGTGCCGGCGAGGGCCTCGACGCGGCGATCGACCGGGCGAAGGCCTATGCCGACGCCGGAGCGGACCTGATCTTCCCCGAGGCCATGCGCGACCTGGGCGAATTCGAGAAGTTCGCCGCCAGTGTCGATGTGCCGATCCTGGCGAACATGACGGAGTTCGGAAAGAGCGAACTGTTCACGACAGAGCAGTTGGCGAACGTGGGAGTCAGACTCGTGATCTACCCGGTCACGACCCTGCGTCTCGCCATGGGTGCGATCAAATCGGGCCTGCAGACCATTCGCGACGAGGGCACCCAGGTGGACCTGCTCGAGGGGATGCAGACCCGTGCGGACCTGTATGACACGATCGACTACGCTGCGTACAACGACTTTGACGCTGCCGTATTCAACTTCTCACAGGAGGGTCACCAGTGACCGAAGAAATCAAGAAGGGCCTCGCCGGCGTCGTCGTCGACACCACGGCCGTCTCCAAGGTGGTCCAGGAGACCAACTCCCTGACCTATCGCGGATATCCCGTCCAGCAGCTCGCCGCCAAGCGCAGCTTCGAGGACGTCGCCTACCTGATCTGGAACGGCGAGCTGCCCACCGAAGCCCAGCTCGAGCAGTTCCAGGAGCGCGAACGCAGCCAGCGGCAGGTCGATGACAAGCTGGTCCAGCTCATCCTCGACCTGCCGAAGGACTGCCACCCGATGCACGTGGTGCAGACGGCTGTGGCCTACCTCGGCGCCGTCGACCCCGAGGCCGATGTCGAAGGCGAGGAGGCGAACCTCGCGAAGGCCGAGCGCCTCTACGCCCAGCTGCCGACGATCGTGGCCATCGACCACCGTCGCCGTCACGGCCTCGACCCCATCGCCCCGACGAAGGACCTCGGCTATGCCGCGAACTTCTTCAAGATGGTCTTCGACGAGGTTCCCGCCGAGGAGGTCGTGCGCTGCTTCGATGTGTCGATGATCCTCTACGCCGAGCACTCCTTCAACGCCTCGACGTTCACCACGCGCGTGATCACCTCGACGACCTCGGACCTGTACTCGGCCGTCGCCGGCGGCATCGGCGCGCTCAAGGGCCCGCTGCACGGCGGAGCCAACGAGGCCGTGATGGCGATGCTCGAAGAGGTCGGGACGGCCGACAGGGTCTCGGCATGGATCGATGAGGCCCTGGCGAACAAGGCCAAGATCATGGGCTTCGGTCACCGTGTGTACAAGAACGGCGACTCGCGCGTTCCCACCATGCGCAAGGCCTTCGAGGACATGGTCGAGGCCAAGGGCGCCAAGGATCTGCTCGATCTCTACAACACCTTCGAGTCCGATTTCGTCGAGCGCAAGGGCATCTACCCCAACCTCGACTACCCTTCGGGCCCGGCCTACCACCTGATGGGCTTCGACACCGAGCAGTTCACCCCGATCTTCGTGATGTCGCGCATCACCGGGTGGACCGCGCACATCCTCGAGCAGCAGGCGAACAACGCCCTGATCCGACCGTTGAGCGCCTATGACGGTCATGACCAGCGCGAAGTCCCCGACAGCCGGGGCTGAGTGCGGCACGGAAGGCACAGCATATGACCGCTGACGGTTCCCACCGTCCGGTCGATCACGAGGGTTTCGACTTCACCGTCTCCGGTGGGGTCGGAACCCTCGTCATCGATCGGACCGAGAAACGCAATGCGCTCTCCCGCCCGATGTGGCGTGCCATCCCCGAGATCATCGCCTCCGTCGATGCCGATGACTCGATCGGGGCGCTCGTGATCACCGGTGCCGGAGGGCACTTCTCCGCCGGCTCGGACATCGGCGACCTCGGTGTCGCGCTGCCCGACTTCTGGCAGCTCAACTCCACCGCGGAGGCGGCCGTGGCGAATTCGTCGACCCCGACGATCGCAGCCATCGAAGGCAACTGCGTGGGCGGAGGCACGGAGATCGCCGCCGCCTGCGATATCCGCATCGCCGCCCCCGGCTCGATCTTCGGCGTCACGGCGGCCAAACTCGGCCTCGTCTACCCGCCCGGGCCCACTCGTCGTCTGGCCCAGGTCCTCGGCGATTCGTGGGCCAGATACCTCCTCGTCACCGCCTCGATCGTGAAGTTCGAGCAGATGGACGAGCTCGGTTTCTTCCACGAGGTCTCGGACTCGCCTCGGGCCGCCGCTCAGGAGCTGGGGGAGCGGATCGTCGGACTGTCCCGGCTCAGTCAGATCGGAGCCAAGGAGATCCTCGACGGGCGTCTGACCGGGCAGGGGACGGGCCTGGCGGATGCCGGAGCGGACGACGGCGTGCCGCCGGAATGGCTCGATGCCGCCTATCAGGAGGAGATCGCCCGTGGTCAGGAGGCGTTCTTCGCCAAGCGCTCTCCGGAGTTCACCTTCTCCAAGTCCGACTGGAACGACGGCGACCGATCCTGAGCACCGAGACCGTCGCCGCGCCGTCCGGCGAAGCAGCGGCCGATGCGTTCGACGGTCAGTGGGAAGAACAATCCCCGGAGAAAGCGTCGACCGAGCCCGCGAACGGGATAAACTGACCGAATGCGCTTAGCTGTACTTGATATCGGGTCCAACAGCGTCCACCTCCTGGTCGTCGATGCTCATGTCGGAGCACCGCCGCTGCCGGCGACCTCCCACAAGGAGGTGCTCCGTCTCGCCGAGTACCTCACGGACGACGGAACGATCGATGCACAAGGCCAGGAGCACCTGCGCGACTTCATCGCCGAGGCGGTCGAGATCGCCGAGGACCAGGGAGCCGAGCAGATCCTGGCCTTCGCCACTTCGGCGGTTCGAGATGCCCCCAACGGTGTCGCCCTCATCGACTCCATCAACGCCCAGCTCGGGGTGACTCTCAACGTCATGACCGGCAAGGACGAGGCGCGCGTGACCTTCCTCGCCGCCAGGCGCTGGTTCGGCTGGTCCGCCGGCAAGATCCTGCTGCTCGACATCGGCGGCGGTTCGCTCGAGATCGCGGCCGGCCAGGACGAATACCCGCAGGCGGCGGTCTCGGTGCCTCTCGGCGCCGGACGGACCTATTCGGACTTCCTGCCCGACCCGGTCCCCTCGGCCGAGGACATCCACAGCCTGCGCAAGCACGCTCGAGCGCAGATCGGTCGCATCGCCGGCAAGATCAACCGGGTCGGTGCCCCCGACCAGGTCGTCGGCTCCTCGAAGACCTTCCGCTCCCTGGCCCGCATCGCCGGGGCGGCTCCGAGCGGAGACGGAATCTATGCCCCGCGCAAACTCTTCCGCCGCGACCTCGAAGGCATCATCGACACCCTGGCCTCGCGCACCCCTCAGGAGCGGGCGACCCTGCCGGGGGTCTCCGAGGCCCGCGCCGGTCAGGTGCTCGCCGGCGCGATCGTCGCCGAGGCGGCCTTCACGATCTTCGACGTCGGTGTGATGAGCATCTCGCCCTGGGCGCTGCGCGAGGGCATCATCATGCGCAAACTCGACCTGCTCGATTCGGCCGAGCAGTCCTCGGCGATGCGCGTGGAACCGATCGCCGCGCTCGACTGAAGCCAATCTGAATTACCGTTCAGTACACAATTTCATAATGGCCTGCTAGTTTTTGACTGTCGGCCTCATCGGCACTGGGGAGCACCTGGCCGGTCCGGCGACGGTGGACCTGGGCAGGTCCGTAAGAGAACGTCCGAGAGAAAGCGCAGATTTGACGATGCGAAATGGTGAGCTGTCCCCCAACTTCCGCGAGCAGGCACTCGAGACGCTGAAGAAGACCAGTGCGGACGACCCCCTCGACGTCTTCATCGTCGGCGGGGGAGTCACCGGAGCGGGATCGGCCTTCGACGCAGCGACCCGCGGTCTCAAGGTCGGCGTCGTCGACGCCAAGGACTGGGCCTCGGGGACGTCGTCCCGGTCATCGAAGCTCATGCACGGAGGCCTGCGGTACCTCGAGATGCTCGACTTCAAGCTCGTGGCCGAAGCGCTCAAGGAACGCGATCTGCTGCTGACGCACACCGCACCCCACCTCGTCGAACCCGTCGCCTTCGTGTTCCCCTTCGAGCACCGCCTGATCGACCGGGCCTTCATCGGCTCCGGCGTCCTCCTCTACGACACGATGGCCACCCGCCCCGGCCGCAAGCGCGCAGTGCCGATGCACCGCCATCTGAGCAAGAAGGCGCTGACCTCGCACTTCCCCGGCCTGGCCGATGACGCCGCGGTCGGCGCACTCGAGTACTACGACGCGAAGGTCGACGACGCCCGCTTCGTGATGACGCTGGTGCGCTCGGCCGTCGGATACGGTGCGGCCGCGGCCAACCACGTCTCCGTCATCGGCTACCTCCACGACGGCGACGAGGTCGCCGGCGTGCGGGCCCGCGACGAACTCACCGGAGACGAATTCGACATCCACGCCCGCCGGACCATCCTCGCCGGCGGAGTCTGGACCGAGGAGCAGCAGGATCTGGCGAAGGCCGACGCCGGTCTCAAGGTGCTGGCCTCCAAGGGCGTGCACATCACCGTCGCCCAGGACAAGATCGCGGCCGATCCGAACACCGGCATCATCTCGAAGACCGAGAAGTCCGTGCTCTTCGTCATCCCCTGGGACGGCTACTGGGTCATCGGCACCACCGACACCCCGTGGAACCAGGACGTCGATGCCCCCGTGGCGACGTCGAAGGACATCGAGTACCTGCTCGAGCATGCGAATGCGATCCTGGCGAACAAGCTCACCCGTGACGATGTCATCGGCGTCTACTCCGGACTGCGGCCGCTGCTGCAGCCGGTCGTCAAGGAGGGGCAGGCCTCGACGAAGGTCTCCCGCGAACACACCGTGATGGAGGTCGAGCCCGCCCTGTCCGCCATCGCCGGCGGCAAGTTCACCACCTACCGGGTGATGGCCGAGGACGCCGTCGACTTCGCCCTCGGCGATGATGCGAAGGACCGTCGGTCGCTGACGGAATCCGTGCCGCTGCTCGGTGCGCAGGGGGTCGGGGCGCTGCGCCGCGGACAGTCCGGGATCGCGGAGAAGTACGGCTGGGACGAAGACCGCGTCAAACGTCTCATCCGCCGCTACGGCACCCTCATCGAGGATCTGCTCGACCTCGTCGACGAGGATCCCGAACTCGGGGAACCGCTGCCGGGCGCCGAACGCTACCTGCGCGTCGAAGCCCACTATGCGGCCGCCGCCGAGGGGGCCGTCCACCTCGGCGACATCCTGGAGCGTCGTCTGCGTCTGAACTACGAGACCGCGGACCGGGGCAAGAACGCCGCCGAGGCGGTCGCTGCCATCGTCGCTCCGATCCTCGGATGGGACGCCGATCGGGAAGCTTCCGAAATCGCTGATTTCCACGCCCATGTCGATGCGCAGATCGCAGCGGAGGGCACCGAGGACGACGCCTCCGCCGCCGCACTGGTCGCGAAGACCCTGCACTGAGCCGTTCGGGACCTGCCGGACCGGCCGCAAGGAGCACCATCACCGCCGTCACAGTCTGTGAGTGCCGAGTGTGACGGCATACGAGAACAAACGAACAATGAGGAGTTTGTGAGATATGGGCACTATCTTTCTCTATGAGATCGCAGGCACTGCGATGCTCATGCTGCTCGGCGTCGGCGTCGTGGCCAACGTCGTACTCACCAAGACCAAGGGAAACGGCGGCGGTTGGCTGCTGATCTCATTCGGCTGGGGCCTGGCGGTCTTCGCCGGTGTCTTCGTCGCGTTCAAGACCGGAGCCCACCTCAACCCGGCGGTGACCTTCGGCATCCTCTTCAGCGGGAAGTCCGAATACGCTGAGGGGATCCCGGTCGACTTCGCCAACACAGTGGCCTATCTCGCCGCCGAGATGATCGGCGCGATGATCGGCGCGTTCCTGGCCTGGGCCGCATACAAGAAGCACTACGACGAGGAGGAGGACCCCGGCAGCATTCTGGGCACCTTCTCCACCGGCCCGGAGATCCGCTCCTACGGCTGGAACTTCATCACCGAGATCGTCGCGACCTTCGTGCTCGTCTTCGTCATCCTCGTCTTCGGGGGCACACCGGACAGGCTCGGCCCGCTGGCCGTGGCCCTCATCGTCGTCGCCATCGGCGCCTCGCTGGGCGGACCCACCGGATACGCCATCAACCCCGCTCGAGACCTCGGACCCCGCATCGTCCACACGCTGCTGCCGATTCCGAACAAGGGCGGCTCCGACTGGGCCTATTCGTGGGTCCCGGTCTTCGGGCCGTTGGTCGGCGCCATCATCGCCGGCCTGGCCTCCCAGGCGTTCATCTGAGTACGATCACAGCGAACCACTTCGACACAGGAGTCAGTATGAGTCAGGAAAAATTCATCCTCGCCATCGACCAGGGCACCACCTCGTCACGGGCGATCGTATTCGACCATGACGGGCAGATCGTGTCCTCGGGGCAGCTCGAGCACGAGCAGATCTTTCCCCGCGCCGGTTGGGTCGAACACGACCCTAAGGAGGTCATCAAGAACACGAACGAGGCGATCGGTCAGGCCCTGACGCGGGCGAACATCAACCGCCACCAGCTCGAGGGCGTGGGCATCACGAATCAGCGTGAGACCACCGTGATCTGGAACAAGCACACCGGCGAGCCCGTCTACAACGCGATCGTCTGGCAGGACACCCGCACGCAGAAGATCTGCGATGAGCTCGCCGGCGACGACGGCGCCGACAAGTACAAGGATCGGGTGGGTCTGCCTCTGGCCACCTACTTCGCCGGACCGAAGGCCAAATGGATCTTCGACAACGTCGACGGGGTCAGGGAATCCGCCGAGGCCGGAGACCTGCTCTTCGGCACCATGGACACCTGGGTGATCTGGAACCTCACCGGCGGCCCCAATGGGGGAGTCCACGTCACCGATGTCACGAATGCCTCGCGGACGATGCTGATGAACATCGACACCCTCGACTGGAACGCCGATATCGCCGCGGACATGGGCATCCCCGTTCAGATGCTGCCGGAGATCAAATCCTGCTCCGAGATCTACGGCTACGGCGCGAAGAACGGGCTGATCATCGACACCCCGATCTGCGGCATCCTCGGCGACCAGCAGGCGGCGACCTTCGGTCAGGCCTGCTTCGAGAAGGGCCAGGCGAAGAACACCTACGGCACCGGCAACTTCATGCTGATCAACACCGGCACCGAACCGGTGGCCAGCAAGAACGGACTGCTCACGACCGTGGCCTACAAGATCGGCGAGGCCGAGGCCGTCTACGCACTCGAGGGCTCGGTGGCCGTGACCGGTTCGCTCGTGCAGTGGATCCGGGACAACCTCGGCCTGATCAAGGACGCCCCGGAGATCGAGACGCTGGCCAAGGAGGTCGACGACAACGGCGGATGCTACATCGTGCCGGCGTTCTCCGGACTCTTCGCACCCCACTGGGAATCCGATGCCCGCGGTGCGATCGTGGGCCTGACCCGGTACGTCAACAAGAACCACATCGCACGTGCGACTCTCGAATCCGTGGCGTTCCAGTCGCGTGAGGTCCTCGACGCGATGAACCTCGACTCCGGCGTCGAGCTCACCGAGCTCAAGGTCGACGGCGGCATGGTCGCCAACGAGACCCTCATGCAGTTCCAGGCCGACCTCCTCGGTGTGCCCGTCATCCGCCCCGAGGTCGTCGAGACCACGGCTCTGGGTGCGGCCTATGCCGCGGGCATCGCCGTGAAGTTCTGGAAGGGCGAAGAGGATGTGAGCAGCAACTGGCGCGAGGGCAAGCGCTGGACCCCGTCGATGGAAGACGGGAAGATCGACCGCCTCTACCGTCTGTGGAACAAGGCGGTCGAGAAGTCGAAGAACTGGGTCGACGAAGACACCGCAGCCCTCTACGGCTGAACCACTCGACCTGCTCGGCGGGAGTCGGGCGACCCTGGCATCGGGTCACCCGACTCCCGCCAGCTGTTTCCGGACAGAGAGGGCTGCCGCAGCGGGCCGAGTCCGGGGGCCCACCGGGGCCGGCGGCTGGGTCCGGCCCTCTCACCGGGCCCGGTGCAGGTCGGCGACGTACATCCGCTCGGGCACGGGCGGGACGACGCCTTCGTAGACATGAGTGATGCCGGTGCGCTGCCAGCCCTTCTTCGCATAGAAGCGCATGGCCCGGTCGTTGCCCTCGGCGACCATGAGGTAGGCCCGGATCCAGCCCTGAGCGCGCAGCTCGTCCTCGAGGCCGTCGAAGAGCACGGAGGCGGCGCCGGTCCCGAAATGATCGGGATGGACGTTGATGAAGGCGAGCTGACCGAGACCGGACGAATCCGGCAGCCGGTCGAGCACCTCGGCGGTCTCACGCGGCGGGCACACCCCGCCGAAGCCCAGGCACTCACCGTCAGCGGTCCTGTCGACGACGAAGGTCTCGATCGTCGTCTGCTCGTCGGCGAGGTTCGTCGCCCAGGTGGCGGTCTGACGGTCATGGTCCAGTCGATCGAGGACCGCGTCATCCATGATCCCGCGGTATGCGCAGCGCCAGGCGGCGATGTGGATCTGCGCGATCCGCCCGGCGTCGGAGACGTGGGCCGGGCGAACTCGGAACTCGGACATGGCCTCAGCCTACCCGTGCGTGAGGCGGATGAGTGTGAGTGCGTAGGCGACGATGTCACAGGGCTTTGAGCGAATGTGGATTTCGAGAGCGCTAAACTGGAAGCGATGAGTAAGAAGTCGAAGTCCAAACGGAAGGTGCTGACCGCCAAGAATTCCGCGCGCTCGAATTCGCGGCGCCACCGGCATTACTTCGACAGTCACGAGGTCTACGAACACGACGCCCATCACGTCTCCGACAACCGCATCCGCCTCGGACTCTCCAGTTCCTCGGTCTCGCCGATGACCGTGGAGGAGACCTTCGCCCAGGCCGCCAAGCACGGCTACGACGGCGTCGAGATCATGGTCACCCACAACGTCGAGACCCGCGATGTCGACCTCATCAACTCCCTCGCCGAGGACACCGGCCTCGAGGTCATCTCCATTCACGCCCCCACGCTGCTGTTCCTGCCTCGGGTGCTGCACAAGGACCATTGGGAGAAGCTGCGGATCACCGCGAATCTCGCCAAGGCGGTCGGCGCCGAGACCGTGGTCCTGCACCCGCCGTTCCGATGGCAGGGCGACTACGCGCTCGGCTTCGTCGACGGCGTCCGCCAGGTCTCGCAGGAGACCGGGGTGAGACTGGCCGTGGAGAACATGTACCCGTGGCGCGCGGGCCTGCGTGAGATCCTCGTGTACTATCCGGACTGGAACCCCTTGGACGAGGACTACGACAACCTCACCTTCGACTTCTCCCACGCGTCCACTGCAGGGATGAATGCGCTCGAGACCGTGGCCGAGATCTTCGACCGGCTCCGGCACGTCCACCTCACCGACGGGGCCGGGTCGCTCAAGGACGAACACCTCGTCCCCGGAGCCGGGACCATGCCCGTGGCCGAGACCCTGCAGTATCTGGCCAAGCACAACTGGGCCGGCGATGTCGTCGTCGAGGTCAACACCCGCTTCGTGCGCAAGCAGTCGACCCGGGAGAGGATGCTCGCCGACTCGATCGCCTTCGCCCGCGAGCACCTCGGCCTCGACGAGGACGCGCCCCGACGCAATGCGCACAGCCACACCCGCACCTCGGAGCGTTCGCCCCTGAGCCACGGCAACGGCCCCGCGGACTGATCCGAGCGATCGCTGACCCACCGAATCCCACACACTTCAATCGCGACGAAAGGCTGGCACGATTTGACCACTATCGCCTCCATCGGCACCGGCAACATGGGCACGGCACTGATCCAGGGAATCCTCAGCGCCGATGAGACCATCACCGTCCGGGCGACGACGAACTCGGCCGCCTCGGCGAAGCGTCTGCGCGGTGACCTGCCCCGCGCGACGGTCACCTCGGTGGAGGACGATGACGAAGCCAACCGGAAGGCCGCGGCCGGAGCCGATTTCGTCTTCCTCGGCGTGAAGCCGTGGATGATGGCCGACACTCTGCGCGGACTGGCACCGGGACTTGAGGCAGACACGGTGTTCGTGTCCATGGCCGCCGGGGTCGCGACCGCCGACCTGGCCACGCTGGCACCGGAGAACCCGATCGTGCGGATCATGCCGAACACGCCCAGCGCGATCGGCCACGGTGTCATCGCACTCGCCCCCGACGCCGAGGTGCCCGCCGACCGCGTCGAGACCCTCAAGCAGCTGCTGTCGGGCGCCGGTCTCGTCGTCGATCTCGACGAGTCCCAGGTCCCGGCCATGACCGGGATCTCCGGATCGGGAGTCGCCTACTTCTTCCTCCTGGCCGAGGCCATGATCGCCGCCGGGGTCAAGCAGGGGCTGAGCGAGGACGTCGCTCGGCAGATGGTCGTGGCCACCGCCGACGGTGCCGGTCGCCTGCTGAGTCGGAAACCCGATCCGGCCGCGCAGCGTCAGGCCGTGAGCAGCAAGGGCGGGACGACCCTGGCCGGACTGTCGGAGTTCATCGACGCCGGCATCTTCGACATCGCCGAGGCGGCCGTGCAGGCGGCGGCGGACCGATCCGTGGAGATGGAGCGGGAGAACTCCGACGTCATCAACGGCTGACGACGTCCTCCACGGCTGACGTCAGGCTCGGCTGCGCTCTCAGGCTCGACTGCTGCCGGGCATGCTCGGCCTCCTTCGGCTTCAGGGGAGGACGTTCGACGACCTGGCGATCGAGACGGCCTCGTGCCGGGTGCGGGCCGAGAGTTTGACCATTGCGGTGTTGAGATAGGACTTCACCGTCGATTCGCGCAGGCCCAGCGTCTCGGCGATGCGCGCATTCGACCAGCCCAGGGCCACATGGGAGAGGATGTCCGTCTCCCTGGGCGAGAGGCGCACTGCGGGGACCGGGGTTTGGAAATTGTCCGGATTGTGCCCGGAGAGGATATCGGCCAGTCGGGCCTCGACCGCCGTCAGCCTCTCCCGTGTCTCGTCGTCGACGATGCCCGAGCGGATGGCGCGCAGCTCCGCGTAGGTGTGCCGCAGCGCCTCCCGGCCGGAGGGATCAAGATCGGGGTAGAGCTGCTCGCTGGCGGCGTTGCGCTGAGGTTCCTGGCGGTAGCCGAGCCGGGCGAGATCGACCGAGAGCTGTCGCACTCGTCGGACGAGGTCTCCCGTCTGCGGTGCGGCGGCATCGTAGTCGGACCGGTGACCGCAGTAGACCATTCCCGTGACCTCGCCGCCATGGAGGGTGGGGACGGCGACGAGGACTCGGATCCCCTCACCGAGGACCTCTTCGTCGTAGTGGTGGGTGATGTAGGGATCGACTTCGTAGTCTCGTGTCAGCTGTGGAGTGCCTTCGGTCATGGCACGACCGCCGAGCCCCCGACCGGTGCTGACGATGAGGGACGAGAGCAGATCACGACCGGCGCCGGCGACGGCCTCGACCGCGACAGAGCCCTCCTCGACCATGCCTCCGAAGACGACGTCACCCGTGCCGCTGCGGTGGAGTGAGTCGACGGCTTCGACGAACAGGCGGCGGGTCTGGGCTTGGAGAGCCCGTGTCTCCTTGTCGTGCGCGTTCATGTGAACAAGCTACCAACTTTCGGTGGTATTCCCTAGTGCATGCTGAACGTTACCTTTGGGTCATGTGATTCAGGACACTGATGTTCTGTCCATTCAAAGGAGAAAGAATGACTGAATCGGTCAACACCGGGGTTGACTTCCTCGCCGAGGCGGAAGACCCCGAATTCAAAGCGCTGAAGCGCAAGAGGTTCTCGGTGGTGATACCGCTGTCGATCGCGTTCCTCGTCTGGTATTTCCTCTACGTCATCCTCAGCACCTATGCCCATGACTTCATGTCGACGAAGGTCGTGGGCGAGATCAACATCGGTCTGGTCTTCGGGCTGCTGCAGTTCGTGACGACCTTCGCGATCACGATGTTCTACGTCTCATTCGCCAATAGGAAGCTCGACCCTCCGGCGCAGAGGATCCGTGAGCGCCTCGAAGCCGAGTCGGAAGGACGTGTCTCATGAGCGCACCGGCATTCGACGACATCCTCGCCTCCGGGGTGGACCTCCTCAGCGCGGCCACGGCCGAGGTCGAGAACAATCCCGTCCTCAACATCACGATCTTCGCCGCCTTCGTCGCGGTGACGATGTTCATCGTGCTGCGGGCCAGCCGCAACAACCGCTCCGCATCCGACTACTACGCCGGCGGACGCTCCTTCACGGGACCGCAGAACGGCTTCGCCATCTCCGGCGATTACCTCTCGGCGGCATCGTTCCTCGGCATCTGCGGTGCGATCGCGGTCAACGGCTACGACGGTTTCCTCTACTCGATCGGCTTCCTCGTCGCGTGGCTCGTGGCTCTGCTCATCGTCGCCGAGCTCATGCGCAATACGGGCAAGTTCACCATGGCCGATGTGCTGTCCTTCCGTCTCAGACAGCGCCCCGTGCGCATGGCGGCGGCCCTGTCGACCCTGGCCGTATGCTTCTTCTATCTGCTCGCCCAGATGGCCGGAGCCGGCGGACTCGTGTCGCTGCTCATGGGCATCGACAGCCAGGTCGGCCAATCACTGGTCATCGCCGTCGTCGGCGCGCTGATGATCATCTACGTCCTCGTCGGAGGGATGAAGGGCACCACATGGGTGCAGATCGTCAAGGCCATCCTGCTCATCGCCGGTGCCTTCGCGATGACCGTCTGGGTGCTCGCACTCAATGGCTTCAACCTCTCCTCGCTGTTGGCCTCGGCGGTCGAGAACGCGGCCGATGGTGTCGGCGAGGGAGTCCTCAATCCCGGACTGCAGTACGGTGAGAATCCGCTCGACTTCATCTCCCTGGCCCTGGCGCTGGTTCTGGGCACCGCCGGTCTTCCGCACGTGCTCATGCGCTTCTACACCGTGCCCACGGCGAAGGAGGCCCGTCGCTCGGTGGTGTGGGCGATCTGGCTCATCGGTGCCTTCTACCTGTTCACCCTCGTGCTCGGCTACGGTGCGGCAGCACTCGTCGGCGCCGAGGAGATCAAGAACGCTCCCGGCGGGGTGAACTCGGCGGCGCCGCTGCTCGCGCTCCACCTCGGCGGGCCCCTCCTCATGGGCTTCATCTCCGCGGTCGCCTTCGCCACGATCCTCGCCGTGGTGGCGGGCCTGGCGATCACCGCCGCGGCCTCGTTCGCTCACGACATCTACGCCAATGTGATCAAGAAGGGCAGGGTCGAGGATTCCGAGGCCGAGGTCAAGATCGCTCGCCGCACGGTCATCGTCATCGGCGCGGTCGCGATCATCGGCGGGATCGGCGTGCAGGGGCAGAACATCGCGTTCCTGGTGGCCCTGGCCTTCGCTGTCGCGGCCAGCGCGAACCTGCCGACGATCGTCTACTCGCTGTTCTGGAAGCGCTTCACCACCCGGGGCGCTGTCTGGTCGATCTACGGCGGCCTGATCTCGGCGATGCTGCTCATCAGCTTCTCCCCGGTCGTCTCCGGATCCGAGACCGCGATGATCCCGGGAGCCGACTTCGCGATCTTCCCCCTGGCGAACCCGGGAATCATCTCAATTCCGCTGGGCTTCCTCCTCGGGTGGATCGCCTCGGTCACCGACAGGACCGTTGAGAATCCGGCGCTCGCGGCCGAAATGGAGGTCCGAGCTCACACCGGATTCGGCGCCGAGGAGGCCGTCGAGCACTGAGTTCGGCCGACTACCCAGCGCTGGGCAGAAGGCGCATTGAGGGGCGGCTGCGGCCGCCCCTCAGCGCGTGTTCGGAAGTCCCTCCAGGATTGCGTGCTGCACGAGCGCGTGTGCGGAGGTCTCATGCAGGATTGCGTGTCCCGTGTCATGCAGGGTCTGAGGCGTGCAGGAGGTTCGGTGCGGGGATGCGTTTTCGTCATGAAGCTGTAGACTGGTTCGAGCAGCCGAGAGCAGCATGTCTGCACAGGGTTCCACCTGGACGGACAGCTGCTCAACAGCGGTGACGTGCGGGCGTAGCTTAATGGTAAAGCTTCGGCTTCCCAAGCCGACGACGCGGGTTCGATTCCCGTCGCCCGCTCTCTTCATGTTCGACACCGTTCTTTTCGTGCCCGGACAGGGCTGGGTCTGACTCGACTGACCCTGCCGGCTTCCTCCCCGTGAGTCGGTGGGTTCTGCGCGGGGCTGGTTCCGTTTGTGGTCGATGAACCGAGGCGAAATGGCCGATCGCACGGATTCTCCTCGGTGCGGTGACCACAAACGGTGGTTCGCCCCGGCTGCGCAGCGGCGAACCGCGCAGCCGTGCCTAGGGGCGGCCGGCGAAGCGACCCAGCAGCTCCACGTGCCCGGCGACGATGAGCAGGTCCTGTTTGCCCACCCGAGTCGAAGGATCGGCATAGGTGAAGTCGCGCCCCGGGCTCTTGATGCCCACGATGGTCACGCCGTACTTGTCGCGCACACCCGATTCGCTGAGCGTGAAGCCCTGGATCTCCCGCGGCGGACGCATCTTCACCACGGCGAAGTGACCCTCATCGAACTCGATGTACTCCATCATCCTGGAACTGACCAGGTGGGCCACGCGCCGACCCGCATCCGATTCGGGGTAGAGGACGTGGTGGGCGCCGATGCGGTGGAGGATCTTGCCGTGCGAGGGCGAGATCGCCTTCGCCCACACCTGGCCCACACCGAGGTCGACGAGATTGGCCGTGGTGAGCACGCTGTCCTCGATCGACGTGCCGATGCCGACGACGGCGGTCGAGAAATCACCGGCACCGACCTGTCGCAGCGCGTCGATGTTCGTGGAATCGGCTTCGACGACGTGGGTGAGTTTGCCGCTCCAGTCCTTGACGAGCTCGGGATTGTGCTCGATGGCCATGACCTCCCGCCCCAGCCGGGTCAGGGTGGCGGCCGTCGAGGACCCGAAGCGTCCCAGCCCGATGACCAGGATGGAGGTGTGTTCGTTAGCCAACGACCGGCCTTTCCTCGGGGTAGCGGTACAGTCGCGCGGAGTCCTGCATGGACAGGGCCGCCGCAAGTGTAATCGTACCGAGTCGGCCGATGAGCATGATGACCGAGAGCACATAGAGCCCCGAATTCGGCGAGGAGGCGGACACCCCGGAGCTCAAGCCGACGGTGCCGAAGGCCGAGATCACCTCGAACAGCACTCGGTCGAGCGGTTCGGCACTGATCTGGAGCATCGCCAGCGTGCCGACGAAGACGATGGAGGCGCCTGTCAGCAGGATCGAGATGGACAGCTTGATCGTCGAGGAGGTCAGCCGGCGCCCGAACACGTGCACATCCTGCAGGCCCCTGGCCTCGGCGAAGGCGGCCAGAACGAGCACGGCCACGGTCGTGACCTTGATGCCGCCGGCGGTCGAGGACGATCCGCCGCCGATGAACATCATGAGGTCCATGAGCAGGTGGGAGGCCTGGCTCATGTCCGCGATCTCCATCGTCGAGAACCCGCCCGACCGGGGCATGACGGCCATGAACAGGACTTCGACGAAGGTGTGACCGGCGTTCTTGTCCCCGAGCGTGGCCGGATTCGCCGATTCGAAGAGCGCCAGCAGCAGCAGACCGACGGCCAGCACCGCCGTGGTGGTGGTCAGCGTCAGCTTCGTGTGCAGATCCCACTTCTTCGGCCGATTCCAGAACATCGCGACCATGAGCACGACCGGGAAGCCCAGGGACCCGACGAACACGCCGATCATGAGCAGGGACAGGATCCACGGGTCCGAGGCGAAGTGGGCGCCGCCTCCCGGGTGGATGGTGAAGCCGGCGTTGTTGAACGCCGAGATCGAATAGAACACGGAGTACCACGTGGCATCGCCGATGGAATCGCCGCGGATGAGGAAGCGCGGGAACAGGAGCACCGCGAGGATCGCCTCGGCGGTGACGATGGTGATGACGACCGTCTTGAGCAGGGAGCCGACCTGACCCAGATTGAGCGCCGAGGTGGCCTGCTGGGCGATGAGCCGCTGACGCACGCCCAGCCGGCGTGAGACCGCCATGCCCAGCACCGAGGCGAGCGTGAGGATGCCGAGACCGCCGACCTGGATGCCGGCGGTGATGACCGAGATCCCGAAATCCGACCAGTACTCCTCTGTGACCACCGGGCTGAGCCCGGTCACGCAGACGGCCGAGACGGCCACGAAGACGGAATTCGCGATATGCGTGACCTCATCGACCGATCCCGGATGGCGCATGCTCGCCGGCAGCATGAGAAGGATTGCGAACAGCGCGACGACGGCGACGAAGGATCCGATCGCCAGCCGCGCCGGCGAGGCGACGGCGAGGTCGTCGACGAAGTCCCGTACCCACCGTCCGGGCGTGAGCAGCCGGTCGTAGCGAGGTGCGGATTTCTTGGACATAAGCACCATGGTAGATCCCGGGTCCCCGGAATCGGCGCAAGTGAGCTGCGCCATATAGCATGGTGCGCATGGCCGAAAATGATGTGTACGTCGTTTGGGACGACGCGGTGACCGGTTACAACTTCGGTCCCAGCCACCCCATGCACCCGCTGCGGCTCGACCTGACGGCGAAGCTTGCGATGGACTTCGGCCTCTGCGACGCCGACAACGTCCACGTGAATCCGGTCGGCCCGATCGACGAGGGCAGACTCGCCCGCCTCCACGACAACGACTTCATCGCCGCCGTGAAGCAGGCCGGAACCGCCGAGGGCCTCGACGAGGAGACGGCGAACGGCTACGGGATCGGCACCGAGGACGTGCCCGGGTTCGAGGACATGCACGCCGCCTCGGCGCTGCTGTTCCAAGGCACCGTCGACGCCGCCGATGCGATCATCTCCGGCGGGTACGACCGCGCGGTGAACTTCACCGGAGGGATGCACCACGCGATGCCGGACAGAGCCAGCGGCTTCTGCATCTACAACGATGCGGCCGGGGCGATCACCGAGTTCCTCGACGCCGGATACGAACGCATCGTCTACCTCGACATCGACGCCCACCACGGGGACGGGGTGGAGAAGTTCTTCTGGGACGAACCGCGGGTGCTGACGGTCTCGATCCACGAATCGGGGAAGTTCCTCTTCCCCGGCACCGGGTTCCCCGCCGATATCGGGGGACTGAAGGCGGCCGCCTCGGCGGTGAATGTCGCCCTGCCCCCGCGCACCGGCGACGCGGACTGGCTGCGGGCCTTCGACGCCACCGTCCCGCCGATCGTCGCTGCCTTCGAACCCCAGGTCATCGTCTCCCAGCACGGATGCGACGGTCACCGCTCGGACCCGCTGACGCACATGCGGCTGAGCGTCGACGCGATGCGGATCGCGGCCGAGCGGATCCGTCGGCTCGCCGCCGATCACGCGGACGGGAAATGGCTGTCCGTCGGGGGAGGCGGCTACGCGATCATCGACGTCGTGCCCCGGGCCTGGACGAATCTGCTGGCCGTGGCCGCCGACCGCGACATCGATCCCGGCGCGCGGATCCCCGGCCGCTGGGCGGACTATGCGCAGACGACGACGGGGCGCGAGGCGCCGCTGTCGATGACGGACGGATTCGACGGTGCGTTCGAACCCTGGTCGAAGGGATTCGACCCCGAGGCCGAACTCGATCGGGCCGTGATGGGCACCCGGAAGAACGTCTTCCCCTTCTTCGGACTCGACCCGTACTTCGACTGACCCCCGAAGCGGCGCGGAAGATCGGGCCACCGGCTGTGGAACTCGACACAGTTTTGGGAAAGCAGGCGGCCAAGCGATAGAATTGCACGGTTAGTTCAATGGGTGGGCATCCGCTGTCCACCCTCCACCGACAAGCACAAGGGGTACCCGCGTGGGCTCAGTCATCAAGAAGCGCCGCAAGCGTATGTCGAAGAAGAAGCACCGCAAGCAGCTTCGCAAGACACGTCACCAGCGTCGCAACAAGTAGTAAGGCCGAGACGACGGTCCTGCGCCCCCGCTCGAGTGATTTCTCGGCGGGGTTTGTTGCACCCGATGAGGAGTGAGCCATGGTTGAGCTGACCTTCCTCACGCGCGTCGACTGCCATCTGTGCGCGCTCGCGCGCGAGACCGTCGCAGAGGTGGCCGCCGGCAGGGACGTGAGAGTGACCGAGGTCGATATCGACACCGACGACGACCTGGCCGCACAGTACGGCTGGGACGTGCCGGTGGTGCTCCTCAACGGGCGGCAGCACAGTTTTCATCGAGTCGACAGGGATCGGCTGTCCCAGGCTCTGGCGAGCCTGGGCGCATGAGATCGATTGAAGGAGTGAGACGGGTTCGTGGGCGAGATTCTGTCCGCCAACAGGATTGAGGGTGTCGTTCGCAGAAACGTACCCGAACGCGTGATCTCCCGACTCCCGATCTATCTGCAGGCCGTCGAGACCATCGTCGCAACCGGCAGGGAGACCGTGTCGTCGGAGGACCTCGCCGCCGCCAGCGGAGTGTCCCCGTCGATTCTGCGCAAGGACCTGTCCCAGCTGGGACGCTCCGGCAAACGCGGCGTCGGATACTCGTGCCCCGAACTCGTCACCACCCTGCGGGGCTTCCTCGGCCTCGACCGCGACCGGAGCGTGGCCATCATCGGCGCCGGTCGCCTCGGTTCGGCCCTGGCCGACTACGCCGGCTTCCGTCGTCGGGGCCTGCGTCTGACCGCCATCTTCGACATCGACGAGCAGAAGATCGGGACGACGATCGGCACGCTGACCGTCTCCGCTCTCGACGACCTGCCCGCCTGGAACGAGCACATCGACCTGGTGGTCATGGCCGTTCCCGCAGCCGCGGCACCCGCGGCGGCCCACACGGCCGTCGAGGCGGGTGTGCGCGGCATTCTCAATTTCTCACCTACCGTGCTCGACACCCCGGACACCGTCCGTGTCCACCAAGTCGATCTGGCCAGTGAGCTGCAAGTACTCGCATACTATTCGGCGCTGGACACGGCACCGCTCAACCCTGGTTTTGAGGAGCACAGGAATTGACTCTCTTGGTTCTCGGCATTTCACATCAGTCGGCCCCGATCGACATGCTCGACAGGCTGGCCTTCGGTGCCGGCGAGGTCGGGTCTCTGCGCAAGGACGCACTTGCCGGAGACAACGTCGAAGGGCTCGCCGTGCTCTCGACGTGCAACCGCCTCGAGCTGATCGCCGACGTCTCGGCCTTCCACGGAGGACTGGCCGACCTCGGCAATGCGCTGGTGTCCTCGATCGACAAGGAATGGTCGGACATCGCCGCGCACTTCTACGCCCACTACGACACTCAGGCCATGGAGCATCTGCTCAAGGTCGCCTGCGGACTCGACTCGATGGCCATCGGTGAGGCTCAGATCCTCGGCCAGCTGCGCTCGTCGTTCACCGGTTCGCAGGAGGACCGGGCCCTGACCTCCGAACTGTCCCAGGCCCTCCAGCAGGCGCTGCGAGTGGGCAAGCGCGCCCATTCGGAGACCGACCTCGGCGAGGTCGCCCGCTCCCTCTTCGGAGCCGCGCTCGAAGCCTCGGCCGCGCACATCGGTTCGCTGCGAGCCGCCAACGCCCTGGTCATCGGTGCCGGAGCCATGTCGGGACTCGTCGTGTCCGGCCTGCACAGGGAAGGGGTCAGCCGCATCACCGTGCTCAACCGGACCGTGGAGAAGGCCGAGCGCCTCGTCGCCGAGGTGGGCGGACGGGCCCGTGAGCTGACCCCGCGGGTGATGGCCGAGGAGATCGCCGACGCCGACCTCATCATCTCCTGCACCGGTGCCCGCGGTGTCGTCGTGACCCGTGACGACATCGTCGCCGGACTGTCGCAGAACCCCAAGGGCGCGGCGAACAAGGCGTTCGTCGACCTCGCCCTGCCGCATGACATCGACCCCAGCGTGCGCGAGTTCGAACACGTTGCGCTCTTCGGACTCGGCGAGATCCGCGAACTGCTGAAGAACTCCGACAAGGAGCGCGACGCGAAGGTCGTGAGCACCGTCGAGGAGGTGCGGGGGATCATCGCTGAGGAACTCGACAAGATCGCCACCGGCAACAGGGAGCGCTCCGTCGCCCCGACGGTGACCGCGCTGCGCTCCCACGCCAAGGACGTCCTCGCCTCCGAGACCGCGCGCCTGGAGAAGAAGATCGGTGCGGTCGTCGATGAGAAGTCCTTCGGCGAGGTCCGCAAATCGCTGCACCGGGTGGCCGAGAAGCTCATCCACACCCCGACGGTGAAGGTCAAGGAACTGGCTGTGACGGAATCCGAGGTCGACTACGCCCAAGCGCTCATGCAGCTGTTCGACCTTCCCGTCAACAAGGTCGCCCATGCGATCACTCAGCCCGAGACGAAGGTCGCGAAGGCCGCCAGCGCCGACCACGTCGAAGCCGATGGGATCCGACCGGTCGCCGACCACACCCTCGACATCGTCGAACCCGAGCAGTTCAGCGGACGCACCGTGCGCCTGGGCACCCGCCGGTCCAAGCTCGCCCGGTCCCAGTCCACGGCGATCGCCCACCAGATCGCGGCTCTGACCGGTTGGCGGGTCGAGATCGTCGAGGTCGTCACCGAGGGGGACGTCAACATGTCCCCGCTGGCCGGATTCGGCGGCACCGGCGTCTTCGTCTCCGCGGTGCGACAGGCGCTGCACCAGGGCAAGATCGACCTCGCCGTCCATTCGCTCAAGGACCTGCCGACCACCCCCGAGGTGGGCATCCAGATGGCGGCGATCCCACCGCGCGTCGACCCCTCCGACGTGCTCATCGGCCGCGACGGCCTGAGCCTGTCCGAGCTGCCGGCCGGATCGGCCATCGGCACCGGTTCGCCCAGGCGCGCCGTGCAGCTGCAGGCCGCCCGCCCCGATATCGAGGTCAGGGGAGTGCGCGGAAACGTCGACACCCGCATCGCCCACGTCCGTGACGGTCGCCTCGACGCCGTCGTCCTCGCCGCGGCCGGAGTCCGCCGGATCGGTCGGCTGGCCGAGGCCACGGACTCGCTGAGCTTCGACGTCATGCTCCCGGCTCCCGGCCAGGGTGCGCTGGCGGTGGAGACCCGCAGTGCGGACAGCTCCTATGCCCGCTCCGAGGACATCCTCAACGCCGACGCCGAGGTGCGCGCGGCCCTGCGCCGCATCCACGACCAGACCACGGATCTGGCCGTGACCTGCGAACGCGCGATCCTGTCCCGTGCCGAGGCCGGGTGCTCGGCCCCGATCGGCGCCCTGGCCAAGATCGAGGGCGGCCAGTTCGTCGTCGACGCCGTGATGGCCGATGACGACGGCAGACTGGCCCGGACCCGCCGGAGCACCCAGCTGCCGGCCGTGCCGGATGTCGACTGGACGAACGGGAGCGAACAGCAGCTGACCGTGACCGGCAAGGAACTGGCCCGCATCGCCGACGAACTCGGCACCGCGGCGGCCGAGGACCTGCTGGACGCACTCGGCATCGACCCGTCGGCCAGCGCCGATCACCTCACCCCCGTCAAGGCTCAGGAGCAGGGATGAACAGCACACCGGCCACCGGTCAGGTCCAACCGCGCCGACTGCTGCCGGCCGCGCCGCGCGTCGTCTTCATCGGCAGCGGTCCCGGCGAATCGAGCCTGATGACGATGCGCGGAGCGGAGATCCTGGCCACAGCGGTCACCGTCGTCTACGACGCCGATGTCCACTCGGAGATCGTCACCGCCTACGTTCCCCAGGCGGCGACGCTCATCGACGCCGCCGATCTCGGTGTCGCCGCATCCACCCGGGGCCGGCGGCTGGCCGAACTCGCCCGACCCGACAACACCGTCGTGCGTCTGAGCTCCGATGACGGGCTGATCTTCACGAACACCACGGCCGAGGCCGCCGTGTGCCGCAAGGCCGACGTCGAGGTCGAGATCGTGCCGGGAGTCGGCCTGTCGGCCTCGACGGCGGCCTACACCGGCACAGCCCTGACGACGAACCGGGTCCGGTCCGTGCGCTTCATCGAGGCGGGACCGCAGACCCACGTCGACGTCTCCCGACACCGCAACACCACCCATGTGCTCACCGGCACCGCCGCCGCCCACGAACAGGCCATCGGTGCCCTGCTGGCCGACGGCTGGGACGAGGACACGAAGGTGCTGCTGGGCTGGGGGATCTCCACGATCGAGCAGACGAGCGTGGAGACCACCCTGAAGCAGGCTCTTTCGATGACGCAGACAGGATCGGATCGTATGGTGGTGATCATGGGACAGGGCGTGGAATCCAGAGGAGAGCTGAGCTGGTTCGAATCCAAACCGCTCTTCGGCTGGCAGGTGCTCATCCCGCGGACGAAGGAGCAGGGAACCTCCACCGCCGAGGCTCTGGCCGAGCTCGGTGCCGTCGGCACCGTCGTGCCCACCATCGCCGTGCAGCCCCCGCGGACCCCGACCCAGATGGAGAAGGCCATCCGCGGACTCGTCGACGGATCCTACGAATGGGTGGGCTTCACCTCGGTCAACGCCGTGCGCGCGGTGCGCATGTGGTTCGAGGACTTCGGGCTCGACTCCCGGTCGATGGCCGGAGTCAAGGTCGCGGCCGTCGGCGGTCGCACGGCGGCGGCCCTCATCGACTGGGGAATCACCCCCGACCTGGTTCCCGACGGTGAGCATTCGGCCCGCGGCCTGGCCGCGGCCTGGCCGGAATTCGTCGACGACATCGACCCGATGAACACCGTGCTCCTGCCCCGGGCCGACATCGCCACCGAGGTGCTGGTGGCCGGTCTGCTCGAGAAGGGCTGGGACCCCGACGACGTCACCGCCTACCGCACCGTGCGGGCCTCCCCGCCGCCGGCGCCGATCCGCGAGTCGATCAAGGCCGGCGACTTCGACGCCTTCCTCTTCACCTCCTCGTCGACGGTGCGCAACCTCGTCGGCATCGCCGGCAAACCCGCGGCCACCTCGGTGATCTGCTGCATCGGTCCGGCCACGGCGAACACAGCGGCCGAGCACGGACTGCGGGTCGATGTGCTCGCCGAGGAAGCCAACCTCACCTCGCTCATCGACGGACTCGTCGAATTCGCACTCACCAAGCGGGCAGAAGACGTGGACGCCGGGATCACCCCGAAGCGTCCGAGCCAGAAGCGCCGCAGAAAGAAGGCCTGACATGCCACTGGTTCCCGGATCCGCACGCCCCCGCCGCCTGCGCTCGACGCCGGCCCTGCGGAGGCTCGTGTCCGAAGTGCAGCTGCACCCGTCCGAGCTGATCCTGCCGATGTTCGTCAAGGAGGGCCTGAGCGAACCGGTCCCGTTGGAGGGAATGCCGGGAGTCGTCCAGCACACGCTGGAGTCCCTGCTGGCCGCGGCCGAGGAGGCCGTGGCGGCCGGAGTCGGCGGACTCATGCTCTTCGGCATCCCCGAGCACAAGGACGAGACGGGCTCCCAGGCCGATGACCCCGACGGCATCCTCAACCGCGCGCTGTCGCTGCTCAGCGACCGCCTCGGCGAGGACACGGTCGTCATGGCCGATCTGTGCCTCGACGAATTCACCTCCCACGGCCACTGCGGAGTCCTCGACTCGGCCGGGGGAGTCGACAACGACGCCACCCTCGACCGCTACGCCTCGATGGCTGTGGCCCAGGCCCGTGCCGGAGCCCAGGTGCTCGGACTGTCGGGGATGATGGACGGTCAGGTCGGTTACTGCCGTGAGGCCCTCGACGCCGCCGGGCTGACCGACACCGTCGTGATGGGCTACACCGCGAAGTACGCTTCGGCCTTCTACGGCCCGTTCCGGGAGGCCGTGGACTCCGAGCTCAAGGGCGATCGCAAGACCTACCAGCAGGATCCCGCGAACGGTCGCGAGGCCCTGCGCGAGCTCGGGCTCGACCTGGCCGAAGGCGCCGACATCGTCATGGTCAAACCCGGGCTGCCCTACCTCGACGTCCTCGCCGAGGTGGCCCGCGAATCCATTGTGCCCGTCTGGACCTACCAGGTCTCCGGCGAGTACGCGATGATCGAATTCGCCGCCGCGGCCGGGGCGATCGAGCGCGAACGGGCCATCGAGGAGTCCCTCATCGCCTTCAAACGCGCCGGCACCGATGCGATCCTCACCTACTGGGCCACCGAGGTCGCCCAGAGGCTCCAGGCCGAGGCCGCGGGGGCGGGCACCGCAGCGACCGGGAGCCGGTGATGACTGAGCCCCGCTGGCTGTCGGCCGTGGACCAGAGAGCGTGGCGCAGCTACCTCAGCGGTTCCCAGCTGCTGAGCGCGCAGCTGGACAAGGAGCTGCGCGAGAAGCACGGCATCGGCCTGCCCGAGTACGAGATCCTCGTTCGGCTGTCCGAACACGAGGACCGAACCATGCGGATGGCGCTGCTGGCCACCGACACGACCATGTCGCGGTCGCGTCTGACCCACAGTGTGGCGAGGATGGAGAAGAGAGGACTGCTCGAACGCTCGGCCATCGCCGAGGACGGACGCGGAGTCAACTGTGTGATGACCGAGGCCGGTTGGCAGCTGCTGCGCACCGTCGCCCCCGACCATGTCGCCGGTGTCCGCGACCACCTCGTCGACCTGCTCGAACCCGAGGAGATGGCGACTCTGGGTCGCATCTTCGCCAGGGTCCACGACCATCTGCGCGAACTCGACGGCTCCTGAGCCGCCCCTGCCACGTTCCACGACCACGATCCCGCGAAGAATCAGAGGAGACCCCATGACGACAGCACCGACGCACGGACACCCCACCGATCAGTCCGCCGCACTCTTCGCCCGCGCCGAGGCCGTCACCCCCGGCGGAGTCAACTCCCCGGTCCGCGCGTTCAAGGCCGTCGGCGGCACCCCCCGATTCATCACCGAGGCGACCGGCGCCTGGCTGCGTGACGCCGACGGCAACGACTACATCGACCTCATCGGCTCCTGGGGCCCGATGATCCTGGGCCACTCGCGCCCCGAGGTGCTCGCCGCCGTGCAGGAAGCCGCCGTCAAGGGCTTCTCCTTCGGCACCCCCTCGACCGGTGAGGTCGAACTCGCCGAGGAGATCGTGTCCCGGGTCGACCCCGTCGACCAGGTCCGTCTCGTGTCCTCGGGCACCGAGGCGACCATGTCCGCGATCCGTCTGGCCCGCGGATACACGGGCCGGTCGAAGGTCGTGAAGTTCGCCGGGTGCTACCACGGCCACGTGGATTCGCTGCTGGCCCAGGCCGGGTCCGGACTGGCGACCTTCTCTCTGCCCGACACCCCGGGCGTGACCGGGGCGCAGGCGCAGGACACCATCGTCGTCGGCTACAACGACGCCGCCGGTCTCGAAGCCGTCTTCGCCGAGCACGGTGATGACATCGCCTGCGTCATCACCGAGGCCAGCCCCGGGAACATGGGCGTCGTGCCCCCGCGCGAGGGCTTCACGAACACCATCCGCCGTCTGACCAAGGCCCACGGTGCGCTGATGATCAGCGACGAGGTGATGACCGGGTTCCGCGTCTCCGCAGCCGGCTGGTACGGCTATGAGGCCGATCGGCTCGGCTACCCGGAGGGAGCACCGGACCTGTTCACCTTCGGCAAGGTCATGGGCGGCGGATTCCCCGCCGCGGCCTTCGGCGGACGTGCCGATGTCATGGCCCAGTTGGCCCCGGCCGGCCCCGTCTACCAGGCGGGAACGCTGTCGGGCAATCCCGTGGCCACCGCCGCCGGACTGACCACGCTCAAGCTCACCACCGAACTCGACGTGTACTCGCACATAGGACGGGCGGCGGACATCCTGCGATCGGCCGTCGCAGCGAGTCTGGAGGCCGAAGGCGTCGCCCACGTCATCCAGTCCGCGAATTCGATGTTCTCGGTCTTCTTCACCGACACGGAGGTGACGAACTACGAACAGGCGCGCGGACAGAACGTCGACCGGTACTCGGCGTTCTTCAACGCCATGCTCGATCAGGGCATCCACATGCCGCCGAGCGCCTTCGAGGCCTGGTTCCTGTCCTACGCCCACACCGATGAGATCCTCGACCGGATCGTGACCGCTCTGCCCGCGGCGGCGAAGGCCGCGGCCGCGGTGCCGGAGGCGGGAAAGGCGCAGGCATGACCACGATCCACCTGGTCAGGCACGGCGAGGTCGACAACCCCGAGGGGGTGCTGTACGGACGTCTGCCGCATTTCGGTCTGACCGAGCGCGGCCATGAGATGGCCGCCCGGGTCGCGAAGCACTTCTCGACGGCGGACACGGCCCCGGTCGAACTCGTCGCCTCACCGCTGCTGCGGACCCAGCAGACGGTCGAACCGCTGGCCGAGGCGCTCGAGCTTCCGGTGTTCACCGATGACCGGGTGATCGAGGCCGCGAACTCGTTCGAGGGGCAGAAGCTGGGTGTGCGTCGGCTGGCCGAACCGAGGAACCTCCTGCGCCTGTACAACCCGCTGACCCCGTCCTGGGGCGAACCGTACCGACAGATCGTGCTGCGCATGCGAGCCGCGATGGCCAGCCTGCGGACCAAACTGGCCCGGTACGGGCCCGAGGCCGAGGGCGTCATCGTCTCGCACCAGCTGCCGATCTGGATGACCCGGCTGTCGGGGGAGGGGCGCTCGCTCGTCCACGACCCCCGGCGCCGGGAATGTGATCTGGCTTCTATCACCAGTTTCACATTCGGCTCGTCCACACTGGTATCCGTGAGTTACGAGAGCATCTGCGCTGATCTGCAACCCGGGACCACGGTGGCAGGAGCATGAGGGCCGGTCGCCGCCCGCTGAACCGCCGCACCCTCTTCACCGCGGTCTTCGCCGCCGGTACGACCCTGGCCCTCGGCGCCTGCAGCGAGAACGACGAACTGGCCGATCAGGCCGGGTCCGATCAGGGCTACGTGTCCGGATCGGGCGTGGTCTCCCAGGTGGCCGTGGAAGACCGCGGCGAGCCCCTGGAGCTGGACTTCGAGACCATCGACGGTGAGTCGATGTCCCTGGCCGATCTGCGCCCGACGCCCGTGGTCATCAACCTCTGGTACGCGGCCTGCCCGCCGTGCCGGAAGGAGGCTCCGGACCTGAAGTCGGTGTCGGAGAGCTTCGGTGACAAGGCCCAGTTCATCGGCGTCAATGTGCGCGACCAGGCGGCCGCGGCCAATGCCTTCATCAACAACTACCAGATTCCGTATCCGAACATGCTCGACACCAACGGCGATATGGTCTCCCTGCTCTCGGGCGTCCTGCCCCCGCAGGCGACCCCCTCGACGGTGGTGCTCGACACCGAAGGCCGTGCCGCCGCCCGGGTCGTCGGTGAGGTCGACGCGTCGACGCTCAAGGGACTCATCGAGGACGTGCGGGCCGAGTGAGTGGGATCGGGGCGGAATTCGCCCAGACCGTGCTGTCCGGTCCGCTGCTGCTGGCGGCCGGGGCAGCGGCGCTGGCGGGCCTGGTGTCCTTCGCCTCTCCGTGCGTGCTGCCGCTGGTGCCCGGCTACGTCGGGTACGTCACCGGACTGTCCGGATCCTCGCTCAGGGACAAACAGACCTGGCGGGTCGTGCTGGGCATCAGCCTGTTCGTGCTCGGATTCACCGTCGTCTTCGTCCTGCTGGGAACCAGCTTCTCCGCGCTGGGGGCTCTGTTCTCCCAATGGCAGTCGCTGATCATCCGCATCCTCGGCATCGTCGTCATCATCGCCGGCTTCGTGTTCATGGGCGGATTCGGGCTGCTGCAGCGCGAACACCGGATCCGGGCCCGCCCGAAGGCGGGACTCTGGGGCGCCCCGGTGCTCGGGGCGACCTTCGCCCTCGGCTGGGCTCCCTGCGTGGGACCGACCCTGTCGGCGGTGCTGACCATGTCCGTGAGCTTCGGCGGTGACGGGATGATCTGGCGCGGAGCCCTGCTGGCCTTCGTCTACTGTCTGGGCTTGGGCATCCCGTTCATCCTGCTGGCGGTGGCCATCCACAAGGGCGCCGGGCGGCTCGGGTGGGTGCGCAGGCACCAGAGCGCGATCGTGCGCGCCGGCGGCATCATGCTCATCGTCCTCGGCGTGCTCATGGCCAGCGGCGTCTGGAATATGTGGATGACCTCCCTGCAAGGTGTGATCAACGGATTCGAAGTGGTGATCTAGTGGAGCGCAAGACCGAAGACGTCGAGACGGCACCGACGGAATCGGGCTCGAAGTCTGCGGCGAAGTCCGGCAAATCGACGAAGCCCGGGGCGAAGTCCGGCGCGAAGTCCGGGAAGTCGGCGAAGTCGACCGTGTCCCAGCCCCAACTGGGCTTCTGGGGCATGTGCCGCTGGGCCTGGACACAGCTGACGACGATGCGCGTGGCGCTCATCCTGCTGCTCGTGCTCGCGCTCGCCGCGATCCCCGGATCGCTGCTGCCCCAACGCATCCAGGACCCGGGCCGGGTGAATACCTTCCTGGAGAACAACGGCGCTTGGGGACGATTCCTCGACGCCATACAGATGTTCGACGTCTACTCCTCGGTCTGGTTCTCCGCGATCTACCTGCTGCTGATGATCTCCCTCGTCGGCTGCATCATTCCCCGCACGAAGCAGCACTGGAAGGCGATGCGCTCGGTGCCGCCGAAGGCGCCGCGGCGACTGAGTCGGATGCCCGGCTACGCGAGCTTCACCTCGGCGCAGGGGGAGAACCGGTCGCGAGAGGCCGCAGATGAAGCTTTCCTCGATGCCGCCGAGGCACGGCTGAAGAAGTCCGGCTACCGGATCAACCGGCAGGCCGACCACATCGCCGCCGAACGCGGCTACCTGCGCGAGACGGGCAACCTCGTCTTCCACATCGCACTGCTCATGGCGACGCTGACGATGGCCATCGGGTCCCTCTTCGGCTACGAGGGGCAGCGCATCCTCGTCGAAGGGGACACGTTCACGAACTCGCTGGTCTCGTATGATTCGTTCGAACCCGGCTCCTACTACGATGCCGACAATCTGCCGGATTTCCGGCTCAAGCTCGACCGCTTCACCTCGACCTTCGACGATCAGGCCGCGGGCAACCAGTTCGGTCAGCCGCGCAGCTTCGACGCGCAGGTCACCACCACGGCCAACGGCGAGGACGAGACGCACACGCTCAAGGTCAACGAACCCGTCCGTGTCGCCGGCGTCGGCGTCTACCTCACCGGCAACGGCTACGCGCCCGAGGTGACCATCCGTGATGCGCAGGGCAACATCGTCCAGTCCGGACCGCAGGTGTTCGTCCCCGACGACGGCGACCCCGGCTACACCTCGGAGGGAGTCATCAAGGTCCCGGACTCGGCCGGAACCCAGATGGGCTTCGTCGGGGTCTTCCTGCCCACGGCCGCACAGAACGAAGACGGCGACCTCGTCTCGAGCTTCGCCGAGCTGCGCAACCCCTACCTCGTGATGAGCGGGTACACCGGTGATCTCGGCCTCGACTCCGGAGTCCCGCAGTCGGTGTACTCCCTCGATGCCGATGAGATGACCGAGATGACCGATGACGCGGGCAATCCGCTGATCATCCAACTCGCCGAGGGGGAGACCCAGGAGCTGCCGGGCGGCGGTTCGGTGACCTTCGACGGGGTGAAGAAGTACATCGCCGTCGACATCTCGCAGGACCCGACACAGGGGCTGATGCTCATCAGCGCGGTCCTGGTCCTGGCGGGCCTCGGCCTGTCCCTGTTCGTCCCGCGACGTCGCGTGTGGGTGCGGATCAGGGGCGGTGACGCCGAGGTGGCCGCGCTCGCCCGCGGTGAGGACCCGATGGTCGAGCGAGCGGTCGCCGACCTGGTCAAACAGCTGCGAGACCCCGAACCCGACGAGGATCGGGACGATGGCGAGAAGGAAAGATGAGCCAAAGCTACTACGCAGAGTAGAATGGCCGCGGTGTGCGAGTCCCGAAGCCTCGAACGGGCCTGTGCACAGCGATACTGACAGCTAGCGATTTGAGAGCACCTGAGGTGCGGAGGATGAATGGACGTCAACACTGACCTCGCAATGTGGTCGAACCAGTTGATCATCTCGGCGATGATCGTCTACGCCTTCGCCATGATCTTCTACGCCTTTGACCTGTTCGGCTCTCGGGAGCTCAAGACCTCTCAGACCTCCGTCGGCACCGCGGCCAAGGCCAGCTCCGTGCGTCGGACCAACCGGAAGACCGCGACGACTGCGGTCCTCGACCGGCCCGGAGACGATGAGTCCGCCGCTGCGACCGGCACCGACCCGGCTCCCTCCGCTCGGAGGAACCGACGCCGCGGGGCCCGCATCGGCACCTCGCTGCTCGTCCTGGCCGTCCTGCTCCACGCGGCGGCGGTGCTCACTCGCGCGCTGTCCGTCTCACGCGTGCCGTGGGGCAACATGATGGAATACGTCCTCACGGCCACGGTGATCACCGTCATCGTCTACCTCGTCGTCAACCTGAAGAAGGACGTGCGCTACCTCGGCACCTTCGTCTCCGGGGGAGTGCTGCTCAGCCTCGGGCTGGCGATCACCGTCTTCTACACCCCGGCGGCGAAGCTGATCCCGGCGCTCGATTCGTACTGGATCGCCATCCACGTGCCGATCGCGATCCTCTCGACCTCGCTGCTGTTCATCTCCGCGGCGCTGGCTCTGTTCCAGATCCTCAAGACCGTCCACGAGGACAGGGACCCGAAGTGGCTGCGCTTCATGAAGCGGCTGCCCTCGAGCACCGATCTCGAGCGGATCTCCTACACGATCGCGGCCGTCGGCTTCATCACCTGGACCTTCACCCTCATCGCCGGTGCCATCTGGGCAGAGGTGGCCTGGAGCCGCTACTGGGGCTGGGACTCGAAGGAGATCTGGACCTTCGTCGTGTGGGTCATCTACGCCGCCTACCTGCATGCTCGCGCCACGCGCGGCTGGGGTCCGACGAAGGTCGCGGTGCTCAACCTCATCGGCATCGCCTCGGTGGTCTTCAACTTCACCGTCGTCAACGTCTACTTCAACGGCCTGCACTCCTACTCCGGACTCGACTGAGGGGAGTCGGACACTCCGGCGTCGGCCGAGAGGTGTCGGACACTCCGGAATCGGTTGAGAGGGGGCAGGTACCCCGGACTCGGCTGCGAGGGAGCAGGTACCCCGGACTCGCTTGAGAGGGGGCGGACCGCAGCAAGTCGGCTCTGGCCAGTGCGGTGTCGCCCGCGGCCGGGGCCGAACCCCTGCCGTTCGACGACTCGGGCGTTCGACGACTCGGTCAGCGATGGTTCGGCGGCTCGATCAGCGACGGTTCGCGGCTCGGTCAGCGGCTGCTCGGGCAACGGCTGTCTCAGGGGGCGAGGACCGCTCGAACGGAGTGACTTCGCGCTCCTGAAACGGCGACGGCTCGACCTACGACTGGAAGCTCTGTTTGCATACAGAGCTCTGTGTCGCAGAGCGAGCCGTCGGCCGTATCAGGCCGTCGGCGAG